>NZ_NWQG01000040.1:0-47314 GCF_002529485.1 Mesorhizobium sanjuanii | reverse complement strand
ATCCCAACCCCTTAGGACCGATGCGCGGGCCGATTAAAGCGAAGCCGCGTCACGCTGTCCAGCGACGCGTGCCCTAGGTCGGTTACAACAAGCGGGCCGGTCAGCCCGCTGCCTTCATCCAGTGCTGCATCGTGGTCACCGAACGGGCAAGCTGAGGGGCAGGGTGGATTTTCTCGCCGAAGGTCGCCGCGGCGCGCCACGCCCAGCGCGGGTCGGCGAGGAAGGCGCGGGCCAGCGCCACCATGTCGGCGCGGCCGTCGGCCACGATCGCTTCGGCCTGCCTGGGATCGTCTATCAGGCCGACGGCCCGCGTCGGGATGCCGGCGCCCTTGCGCACCGCCTCCGCCAGATGCACCTGGTAGCCCGGGCCTGTCGGCAGCTTCTGCAAGGGCGAATTGCCGCCGCTCGAGCAGCAGAGATAAGCTACGCCCGCCGCCTGCAACGCCTTGGCCACCTCGATCGCCTCCTCGACGTCGAAGCCGCCATCGACCCATTCCTTGACCGACAGGCGAGCGCCGAGCATCAGCTTCGGCACGGCCTTTCTCACCGCCTTGGCAATCTCGACGGCGAACCGCATGCGGTTTTCCAGCGAGCCGCCCCAGCGGTCGGTACGCTGGTTGGAAAGCGGCGACAGGAACTGGAAGATCAGATAGCCGTGTGCTGCGTGCAACTCGATGAAGTCGAAGCCGGCGCGTTCGGCACGCCTGGCCGCCTCGGCGAAGCGTTCGATGATTTGCAGGATCTCCTCGTCTTCCAGCGCCCGCGGCACCTGCCAGCCCGTGTCGTAGGCTATTGCAGAGGCGGACACGATCGGCCACGGGTCCTGATCCGGCTTCAGCGGTCCGCCACCTTCCCACGGTTTCTGGTTGGACGCCTTGCGGCCGGCATGGGCAAGCTGGGTGCCGAATTTCGTACCGGGGGCGGCGACGCGCTTTGCGGCGTCCAGCGTGCGCCGGGCGGCAGCCTCGTTGTCTTCGGAATAAAGACCAAGGCAGCCATGCGAGATGCGGCCGCGGCGCTCGACGTCGGTCATCTCGACCGTGACCATGCCGGCGCCGGACATGGCGAGATTCATCCAGTGATACAGATGCCAGTCGCTGGCGGAACCGTCATCGGCGGAATACTGGCACATCGGCGCCACCGCTATGCGGTTCGGGAAAGTGAGGCCGTCGAGCGTGATCGGCTGGAAAAGGGATGTGGTCATCAAAAAAGCTCCGGGAGGGGTTGTCGTATTTAGGCAAAGGATTGCGCCGGCGCCAGACACGAGGCGGTGAAACGCGCTCTGGACCAATGACTATCAGGATTGCGCAGAGATCGGTTCGAGGCTAACGCATGGCCGAAATCCGCCGCCGCAGCCTTTCTGCATCCAGGCGACACGCGGCGCCGTAGTCCTCGCGCCGGCAGCAGGAGCCCGTTCATGGAAGATCGCATTCGCATCCGTTCGGAGGAAATTCTCTCCGACGACTGGGCGGTCCTGAAAAAGACCATCCTCGATTATCGCCGGCGCGACGGGCGGTGGGAAACGCAAATTCGTCAGACCTACGATCGCGGCGACGGCGCGGTGATCCTGCCTTACGACCCGCAGCGCTCGACGGTGCTCCTGGTGCGGCAGTTCCGCTATCCGGCCTATGTCACCGGCCACCGCGAGCCGCTGATCGAGGCCTGCGCCGGACTGCTCGATGAAAACGACCCGGAAACCTGCATCCGCAAGGAGGCCGAGGAGGAACTCGGCTACCACCTGAAGGACGTGGAACGGCTGTTTGCGCCTTACATGAGCCCCGGCAGCGTGACCGAGCGGCTCTGGTTCTTCATGGCGCGCTATTCGCCCGCCGACCGCATCTCGGCCGGTGGCGGTGCGCCGGAGGAAGGCGAGGACATCGAAGTGCTGGAGATGCCGCTTGATGACGCCCTGGCCGGCATCGCCGACGGCCGCATCGTCGATGCCAAGACGATCATCCTGATCCAGCACCTGAAGCTGAACCCGATCCGGGCTTGATCCATGCCTGGGCCTGGAGATCGAGGGGAAGCGCGCCGGCGGCCGGGCCGGCTGACGCGCGTTGGCGCGAAGGCGTTTCTCCTGGTCTTGAATGTTGCGCTGCTGGTCCGTTACCGGCGCTTGACCCAGCGCTTCCTCGAAAGGATGCGGCATCTGCCGAACTTCGCGGCCCCGGCGACCTTCACGGAGAAGATACATTGGCGCAAGATTTTCGATGACGATCCGCGTTTCGCGATCGTCCTCGACAAGCTGCAAGCCAAGGAGTTCGTCAGGGGTCGGCTCCCCTGGCTGCATGTCCCGGTGGTGTTGTGGCAAGGCGACAATCCGCGCGACATTCCCTTTGGTGACTTGAAGGTCCCCTATATCGTCAAATGCAATCACGGCTGCGCCATGAATGCCGTTGTTGCGGATCCCGCCCAGGCTGACAGCGGCGCAATCATTGCCGACATGACCCGGCATCTCGGCGAGACCTATGGCGAGCGCAAGCTGGAACGCAGCTACGCCCATATCGAGCGCAAGGTCTTCGTCGAGGCGCTGATCGGCAAGGATCAGGCCTATCAGCCCATCGACTACAAATTCAATGTCGTCGCCGGCCGTGTCGCTCTTGTCGTGGTCACCGCCTTCCGCTCAAGCGTCCGCAAGACGGCGCTTTTCGATCGCGACTGGCGGCGGCTGGCGGTCGCCCAGGGCGGCATTGACGCAACGCTGGAAATTGCCAGGCCGGAAAGCTTTTCGCGCATGGTCGAGGCGGCCGAAGCGCTGGGTGGCGAATTCGACATGATACGGGTCGATTTCTACGAAGACGCGGGCGAACCGGTCTTTGGAGAATTCACGATCTATCCACGCAGCGGCCTGCAGCAATTCGACCCGCCGGCCTTCGATCGTGAGCTGGGCGCGCGTTGGAACATTGCCGCGTCCCGTTATCTGAATTGCCCGCCAGGCCTGTTTGCACGCTGGCACAGGGCCGCGCTTGCCGCTGCCGGCCACATCTGATCACGAACGGCCGCCATTGTTGCCGGCTCGGGCGGAAATCGACACATATAATTAGGAATAGCTAATTTAGTTCCGTTGTGACTATTCCTCATTCCTGCTAGGCTTGATGAGCGTCAGGAGGAAAAGGGGGACATCTATGATCAATCGCGGTTCGTTCGGCCGCGCAGCGGCCGTTTGCGGCATGTTCGCAATCTTCTCGTTTGCCGGCAACGGTTTGGATGGCGTCTTGGGATACCGCTTTGTCGGCGTAGCGGAGGCAAAAACGGTCGTCATCCAAAGAACGACCGTCTACATCAACACTCTGCCCAAAGGATGCGTGAAGACCACCTACAGCGGCGGGATCGTCGTCTGGAAATGCGGTACGAAATATTACCAGCCCTATAACAATCGCTACGTGCTCGTTTACATCAAGTAAGCGCGCTCCGGGAGGGGCCGTCAGGCGAGGATGTGAACAGCAGCCGGTGCGCCAAGGCGGCATTGAACTGGTCGGGCAAACCGAGAATGCCTTGAAGCGCATCTCCCTTCTTGAGCGTAGGGTTGCTGTCGCGAATACTGTTGCCCATCGTCTGCCCCAAGGCGAAGCTGTATCCTCCTATTGGTGGCGATACCGCTCGGAAATCCTTGATGTCCAGGGCCTCTTGCCCCATGGTCCGGAGGAACTTGGCAACAAGGCATGACCGCCTGAAACGGGCGCCGTTCAGTTCACGATCTCAAGCCTCTCTGACAAAGGGCGACAAATCTCCCGCAAGAGAGTATGTTGATCATGGTGCGGTCGCGGTTGTGCGTGGCCAATCACGCCGAACGGTAGCACCCTTGAACGCGCGACCTCGCCGGACCTGATCTGGAGGAATGGTCATGGCAAGCTTTCATGTGATAGCAGGCGCCAGCGAGACGCTGGAACATACCAGAATTCGAAAGATCGGCATTTCCGACCTTTTCGACGCGCTCAGGCGTGGTGTCGACGATTTCATGGTCAAGCCATCGCATATCGTCTTTCTCTGCCTCATCTATCCCCTCGTCGGCGTCGTTCTCGCCGCCTGGACATCGGGCGCCAACGCGTTGCCTCTGCTGTTTCCGCTGGTGTCCGGCTTCGCGCTGATCGGCCCGTTCGCGGCAATTGGGCTCTATGAGATCAGTCGCAGGCGAGAGGCGGGGCTTGATACGTCGTGGCGGCACGCTTTCGAGGTCAGGAACTCGCCGGCCTTGCCGGCGATCGCGGCGGTCGGGATCATGCTGCTGGCAATCTTCATCACTTGGCTTTTGACGGCGCAGCTGTTCTACCAATATCTCTTTGGTCCGGCTCCGCCGGCATCGATATCCGGCTTCATCGATGAGATATTCGCCACTGGCCGCGGCTGGACGCTGATTATCCTCGGGCACGCCATCGGCTTCGTCTTCGCCGTGGTGGTGTTGTGCACAACGGTCGTCGCCTTCCCGCTGCTGCTCGACCGCGACGTTGGCGCTTACGAAGCCATCCACACTTCAGTGCGGGCAGTGCTGGCGAACCCGATCACCATGGCTGCCTGGGGCCTGATCGTCGCCGTCGCCCTGATCATCGGCTCGGTGCCGGTGTTCGCAGGGCTGGCGGTCGTGCTGCCGATCCTCGGTCACGCCACCTGGCACGTTTACCGCAAGGTCGTGGAACCGCCGGCGTCCGCCAGACCGGCGGGCTGAAAGAACCCTGCCTTGCCGCATCGGCGAGAGCGCCGGCGCGGCAGGCTGGTTCGAGCGGCGATCCGGACGCGCGTCAGGGGCCGGTACCGAAGAAAGACGTCCGCGTGAGCAGCGTGTAATCCGCTTCGAAGACCATCATTGCCACGAACACCAGCACCAGCACCGGCGGCAGAATGATCGCATAGGTCAGCGCCAGCCGCTCCCAGGCCATATGCATGAAAACGGCGACGATCAACCCTGCCTTCAACATCATGAAGATCAGGATCAACGACCATCTGAGATAGCCGTGGACGCCGAAATAATCGACCATGTAGGAGCAGGCGCTGAGGATGAACAGCCATGCCCAGACCACCAGATAGAGCTTGATCGGATGCTCTTGATGAACCTCCGCTTGGGCGACCCCGGCCGCTGGCGCTTCATGGGCCGTGTGAAGTGCGTGTTGCCCCAGGCCGTTTGCGGTTGCTTCAGCCATATCTGCCTCTCACCAAAGATAGAAGAATGCGAAAATGAACACCCAGACCAGATCGACGAAATGCCAGTATAGCCCCATGATCTCGACATTCTCGTAGTGGCCCTTGCGGCTGGTGAAGAAGCCGGGTCGTCCGGTGTCGTAATCGCCGCGCCAGACCTTTCGCGCCACGATGACCAGGAAGATCACGCCGATCGTCACATGCGTGCCGTGGAAGCCGGTGATCATGAAGAAGGATGATCCGAACTGTGCAGCGCCCCAGGGATTGCCCCATGGCCGGACTCCTTCGGTGATCAGCTTTGTCCATTCGAAGGCTTGCATGCCCACGAAGGTCGCGCCGAGCACCGCGGTCAGAAGCATGAGGATCGCCGTCTTTCGGCGGTCGCGGCGATAACCGAAATTGACCGCCATGGCCATCGTTCCGCTGCTCGAGATCAGCACGAAGGTCATGATGGCTATTAAGATCAACGGAACGTTCGAGCCGCCGATGTGAAGGGCAAAGACCTCGCTCGGATTGGGCCAGAGCACCTGTGTGGACATGCGGGCGGTCATGTAGGAGAGCAGGAAGCAGCCGAAGACGAAGGTGTCGCTGAGCAGGAAGATCCACATCATGGCCTTGCCCCACGACACGTCCTTGAATGCGCGCTGATCCGACGACCAGTCGGCGGCGATGCCTTGCCAGCCGTCGGGGCGGGGCTCCGTTTGGCCGATATGCGTCAGCGTGGTCTCTGTCATCAGCCTGATCCCCTTAGGTCAGCAACTGCCGGCAAATGTCCATGAACGTCGCGGCCCAGCCGGCCAGAAGCGCGAAGATGGCAAGCCAGATGAAAAGCAGGAAGTGCCAGTACATGGCACACAACTCTACGCTGAGGCGAAGCTGCTCCGGCCGTGCGCCGTTCCAGGCGCGGGCGGTTGTCCTGCCCAAGCCCACAAGCCCGCCGAGTATGTGCAGGCCATGCAGCCCGGTGATCAGGTAGAAGAAACTGTTGGCCGGATTGGCTGCCAGCAGATAGCCGTCTTCGGTCAGTTCCCGCCATGCCATGAACTGTCCTACCAGGAAGGCCAGCGCGGTGAGCCCGGCAGTGGCAAGGCCTAGTCTGACCATGTCCATCTGGCCCCTGCGTGCTGCGACCGAAGCGCATTGCAGCGCAATGCTGCTCAGCACGAGCACCCCGGTGTTGAACCAGAGCAGGCGTGGGATCGGCAGCGGCTGCCAGTCCGACAGCTCCATGCGCATGAAGTAGGCGCTGGTGAACAGCGCGAACAGGCAGCCGACGACGGCGAGGAAGACGCCAAGGCCGATCTTGGCGGTGGGCAGCGCCGAGCCTTCCACGCCGACAAGGTCCCCGATCACACCTTGCTCGAGCCATGGCTTCGCCATCAGCCGCTGATGGGAAAGCCACCATGCGGCAAAGCCGGCGATCACAGCCAAGAAGACCAGAATGACGCTCATGCCGGCTCCGTGGAGGTGCCGAAGGCGCCCGGCATGTTTTGCGGGATAAAGTCCTCCTTGGCGCCCGGCACGCTGTAGTCATAGGCCCAGCGATAGACGATCGGCAGATCCTTGCCGAAATTGCCATGCGCCGGCGGTGTCTGCGGCGTCTGCCATTCGAGAGTCGTTGCCCGCCAAGGATTGCCGCCGGCCTCCCGGCCATGGCGAATGCTCCAGATCAGATTGAACAGGAAGACGATCTGCGCAAAGCCAACTATGAGCGCCATGATGGAGATGAACGAATTCAGATGCTGCGCCGACTCTGTCATTACAGTCACATCGGTCAGTTCGTTGTAGCGCCGCGGCACGCCCATCAGGCCGATATAGTGCATGGGGAAGAAAATCAGATAGGCGCCGAGGAACGTCACCCAGAAATGGAACTGGCCCAGCCTCTCGTCCAGCATCCGGCCGGTGACCTTCGGGTACCAGTGGTAGATCGCGCCGAAGATCACGAGGATCGGGGCGACGCCCATGACCATATGGAAATGGGCGACGACGAACATCGTGTCCGACAGCGGAACATCGACGACGACATTGCCGAGGAACAGCCCGGTCAAGCCCCCATTGACGAAGGTGACGATGAAGGCCAGGGCAAAAAGCATCGGTATGGTGAGGTGTATGTCGCCGCGCCACAGCGTCAGCACCCAATTGTAGACTTTGATCGCCGTCGGAACGGCGATGATCAAAGTCGTGGTGGCGAAGAAGAAGCCGAAATAGGGATGCATGCCGCTGACATACATATGGTGCGCCCAGACCACGAAGCTCAGCGCGCCGATGCCGACGATGGCCCAGACCATCATCCGGTAGCCGAAGATGTTCTTGCGTGCGTGGGTGCTGATCAGGTCGGACACGATGCCGAAGGCCGGCAGCGCGACGATGTAGACCTCGGGATGGCCGAAGAACCAGAACAGGTGCTGGAACAGGATCGGGCTGCCGCCGCCATGCTGCAATTGTTGGCCCATCTCGACGATCGCCGGCATGAAAAAGGAGGTGCCGAGCGCGCGGTCGAACAACATCATCACGCAGGCGACGAACAGCGCCGGGAAGGCAAGCAGTGCCATGACGGTCGCGGTGAAGATGCCCCAGACGGTCAGCGGCAGGCGCATCAGCGTCATGCCGCGCGTGCGGCCTTGCAGCACCGTCACGACGTAGTTCAGGCCGCCCATCGTGAAGCCGATGATGAACAGGATCAGCGAGACCAGCATCAGCATGATGCCCCAGTCCTGGCCGCCTGGCGTGCCGGTCATGATGGCTTGCGGCGGGTAGAGCGTCCAGCCTGCGCCAGTCGGTCCGCCAGGCGCAAAAAAGCTCGCCACCAGAACCAGCACGGCGAGCAGATAGATCCAGTAGCTCAGCATGTTGACATAGGGGAAAACCATGTCGCGCGCGCCGACCATCAGCGGGATCAGATAGTTGCCGAAGCCGCCGAGGAAGAGGGCGGTGAGCAGGTAGATCACCATGATCATGCCGTGCATGGTGATGAACTGATAATAGGCTTCCGGGGTGATGAAGTCGAAGGTGCCGGGGAAGCCGAGCTGCAGCCGCATCAGCCAGGACAGCACCAGGGCGACAAAGCCGATCGCCGTCGCCGTCGCCGAATACTGGATGGCGATGACCTTGGCGTCCTGCGAGAAGACATATTTCGTCCACCAGCTGTGCGGATGGTAGAGTTCCATTTCCGCGACTTCGGCCGGCGGTATGGCATCTGCAGGCGTGACATCGACCATAGGAACACCTCCGTGTCCTTTTTCAGCGAGACCCGACCGTTTCGAGTTCTGCTGCAATTTCCAGCCCTGACGCGATCGTCTTCTCCGGTGCCTGGCCGGCCGAGCCCGTTTGCTGGGGCGCCGACAATTGCGCGAAAGTCTGCTGTTCACCGAGCCAGGCTAGGTAGTCCTGCTCGGTGTCGACCATGACCACGCCATGCATCAAGGGATGGCCCTGGCCGCAAAGTTCGGCGCACAGAACCTGGAAGGTTCCTGTCTTGGTCGGAGTGAACCAGAAATAGGTAACGGAGCCCGGGATCATGTCCATCTTGGCGCGGAATTCCGGCACGTAGAAATCATGCAGCACATCGATCGAGCGGAGCAGCATCTTGACCGGCTTGCCGACTGGCAGGTGCAGATCGGCCGCCTCGACGACGACGTCGTCCTGGCCATTGGGATCGCTGGCGATGACGCCCAGCGGATTTTCAGGCGTGACGTCACGGGTGTCGGATGTGCCGAGCTTGCCGTCCTTGCCGGGCAGGCGGAAGCTCCACTGCCATTGCTGGCCGACGACTTCGACATCGGTCGCTTCGCTCGGAACATTAACGAAGCGGCTCCAGACGAACAGGCCGGGAACCAGCAACGCGGTAACTCCGGCCGCGGTGACGACCGTCAGCCACCATTCGAGCCGCTTGCTCTCCGGTTCATACGCCGCCCGATTCCCTTCCCGATGACGGAAGCGGAAGACACAATAGGCCATGAACAAGACGACGGCGGCGAAGACGACGCCGGTGATCCAGAAGGTAATGACGATGGTGTGGTCGATATAGTCCCAGTTGGAAGCAATCGGCGTCCACCACCATGGGCTCAGGAAGTGGAACAACACTGAGCCCACAACAATCAAAACGAGTACAAGCGCTATGGCCATGTCCCGTTCCTCCCGGCATTTCAGGGGGCGCGAAGCCGTCCCGGGAAAATGCCTGTTACATCATAGCGTGATTTGCCGTCGAAATTCTAGTGCGGTCTTCGGATTGACCGAAAAAGCATAGCAATGATGTGGAAAAGCCTGGGGAAGGCTACATCGAAGAACAGGTTGCCAAGACGGCCTTCTTCGTTGTGGCGCCGCGGCAACAGGCATCCGGGCAAGTGAGGGGTGATGACTGGCGATACGAAGCCTTGATCATTATCTGCGCTGTGTTGCGAAACGCAGGGCTGCTGGAGGCATCGTTGAGGCTACTCGTTGGTATCGGAGGCGCGATCGCCACGGCATTGCTGCTTGCCTCGGTCTGCGGCGTCGCCCAGGCCGGCACCGCGCTCGACAATTGGCGCTTCGACGAGGGCAGCGACGGCCTGGTCACGGCCTCGCTCTATGCCACCAACAAGCTGATCACCGGCGGTGGCGCCCTGAGCTACAGCCCGGTGCTGACCATCGCTTGCCGCAAGGACGGCGAACCGCGCTGGAGCGAATGGCTGCATGTGAACGATGCCGTCTCCGCCAGGGGCACGATCACCATGTCGGTGACCGCCGACCAGGGCAAGAAGGTCAGCGAAAGCTGGGCGGTCGGCACGCGCGGCAGGATGCTGGTCCGCGACGGCTCCGACGGCATCAAGCGCCTGGTTTCGGCGAACCGGCTGCTGCTGTCCTGGCGATTCGGGCTGCTGTCGGGGCGAGCCGAAGCCGATTTCGATCTTGCCGGGGTTGACGAGGCCGTCGGCCAGATCGCCAGCACCTGTAATGTTGAGCTGCCTTGAGCAGGTCGGCAGCGGCCGCTCTCGCTTGAGGAGATCGCAGCTGCGGCTGCGATGCGCAGGCGCTACAGGAATGTTTCCGGAATGGGCACCCATCCGGCACCGTGTCTGGTGAACTGAGGTATGTGAGCGAGGCTATGGAGCAGCGCGCAATCCGCGCCAAGTGCTTCCTGCCAGTCGCGCGCCTCGGTGAGGATGACGCCTATGCCGACGACATTACCATCGGCGCGGCGCACCAGTTCGAGCGCTCCCTTGAGGCTGGACCCGGACGCCACGACGTCGTCGACCACCACGACGCGCCGACCCGCCAGCAGCGGGATTGCCTCCCTGTCGAGAAGAAGCCGCTGCTCGCCTTTCGAGGTGATCGACGAGATGCGCTGTTCCAGCGCATCTGCCAGGTGGATCTTTGGTGATTTTTGCAAAATGACATAGTGATCCTGACCAAGCGCCCGCGTCACCTCGATCGCAACCGGAATGCCGAGAGTGGCGGCGCCGACGATGATGTCCGGCTTCAGCGGCGCGAGCCTCGCGGCAAGCTCGCGGCCGACATGTTCGCCGAACCTCACGCCGAGATCGATCACCATCATCAGGGAAATGGCAAAGTCGGGCTTGATCGGCACAATCGGCAGCTCGACCGGATAGCCGGCGACATCGACCGTCCAAAGCTGGTGGGCGGCAAGCTCCGATTTGTCAGGTTTCATTATTGGTGTCCTTCTGAGGGAAGCGGGGTTCGACCATCAGGCCGACATTGCGCCACGTCGTGCGGTTGCGCTTGAGGTCGAAGCCGTAGATTGCCAGGGAAAAGGAAATCGCATGCGCCATGCGGATGGCCTGCACCAGCAAGGGCACGCCGCGCGCCAGCGCGAAGCGCAGCTTCGTCGGCAAGGCGACGTCATCGACTTCCATGCCCCGCGCACGCTGGGCATCGGCAATGCGCTCGAAATCATCCCGCAGCATCGGAATGATGCCGAAGGTGAGGGACAGGACCAGGGTCGCTATCGGCGGCAGCCGCGCGGCGCTGGCCGCGGCGAGGATTGATCCGGGCGAACTCGTCTCCATGACGAAATAGAACGCTGCCGTCGTGGCGATCAGCCGGGCAGCCATCGCAGCCGCCACCGGCAGGGCGTCGCGGAGGCTGACGCCCTGAAAAAAGAGATTGACCAGCCAGCTCGCCATGACCATGGCGGTGAGCAACAGCGCGCCCTTGACGTATCCGTGCAAGCCGGGGACGCCTATCGCCCACAGCACCAGGACGCAGAGCACGGCGAAAGGCACCCCGAACCGCCAGCCGGGCACCAGCCAGGCCACCGCCATGACCGCGAAGGCGAACGCCAGCTTGACGAAGAAGTTGAGGTCGTGCAGCCGGCTCATGCAACGCCTCCGAGCCGCGGCGTGGCGTAGGGCGCGGCCCAGCCAAGGGCAGCGAAGGCCGGGCTCTTCCAGCCGTCCATCACCGCGCCGTCAAAGGCGATCCCGCCGTCATCCAGGATCACCAGGCGCGTGGCGACATCGTCCACCAGCTCCAGATCGTGCGAGATCAGCATCACCGCGCGGCCAGAATCGAGCATGGAGGAGAGAAATATATCGAGCATGCGACGCCCTTCGACATCACGCGCCAGCAGCGGTTCGTCGACGATGGCCACCGGTGCGCCGGCGGCGTCCGCGCAGGCCAGGCCGAGCAGCGCCAGTTGGCGCGCGGACAGCGCGAAGGGATTGGCTTGCGCGAGTTCGGAAAGTCCGTAACGCGCCAGCATGGTTGCTGCCAGATCAGCCACTGCTTTCTCGGCCGTCGTCGCGGTCGATGCGGTAATGGAGAACACAACCTCGCCGGTCACCGTCATGTTGAACAGGATATGGCGCATGTTCTGCGGCACATAAGCGATCTTGCGGGCGCGCCGGGCAGCGGTCCAGCCGTTGGCGTCGGCGCCGTCAAGGGCGATCGAGCCGGAGGCGATCCTGGCAAGCCCGAGGATGGACTTGAACAGCGTCGTCTTGCCAGCACCGTTGCGGCCGATCAGCGCGACGGCTTCGCCTGCCCTGATCTGAAAGCCGACATCCCTCAGCACCGGCTTGCCGTCCGGTCGCGCGAGCCGCGTCGTCAAGCCGGATACTTCAAGCAGCAGCACGCCGGGGTCAACCGGTTTTCGCTGCGAGCGGGTCCGGTTCGGCGGCAAGATACCCGCCTCCCGCCAGGGCCGTTGCAGCGGCAGGACGTCGTCGCGGCGGTACGGCGCCGACAGCCGTCTGTCTTTCAAGAGGACGACCGTGTCGACGACGGAACGCAGGGAGGCGGGGTCCTGTTCCGATATCAAAAGAGCCGAGACCGAGGCAGCCGCTTCGCGCAGTGTGCGCGACAGCCGTTCACGCGCCTCCGGATCGAGTCCGGTCGTCGGCTCGTCGAGCACGAGCAGCGCCGGGTTCGACGCCAGGGCCGCGGCGATTGCAACCATGCGGCGTTCGCCGCCGGACAGGGTCAGCACGCGGCGTCCCAGAAGCGGCGCCAGCCTGAGGTCGTCGATCAGCTCCTTGAGCCGGGCGCGGACCTTCTGCCTGTCGA
Source organism: Mesorhizobium sanjuanii (assembly GCF_002529485.1). Taxonomy (NCBI): domain Bacteria; kingdom Pseudomonadati; phylum Pseudomonadota; class Alphaproteobacteria; order Hyphomicrobiales; family Phyllobacteriaceae; genus Mesorhizobium; species Mesorhizobium sanjuanii. Next base: position 34,678 of record NZ_NWQG01000040.1, on the reverse strand, counting down.
TGCCACGGTTTTCCATTGGAAAAGCGATGGCGTCCTCGACGCTGAGGTCCCATAGCTGGTCCTCGACATTCTGCGACACGAAGCCGACCGTGCCGAACAGCTCGTCCCTGGCGATGGTGGAGACCGGACGCCCCCTGAGGGTGACGTCTCCGCTGAAGTATGGGATCGCCAGCAATCGCGGGATGAGGCCTGCCGCTGCATTCAGGAACGTCGTCTTGCCGCTGCCGGCCGCACCGCAGATCAGCAGCCGCTGACCGTCCGCCACGCTGCATGTGGCTTCGGCGACGACCTGGCCGGGGCCGCCGAAACCGAGGTTCAGGTTCGCAATATTAAGCACGTCGAAGCGTCTATGCCGTTCAGAAGCGTTTGAAACCCGCCGGATGAGCGGCTTTCAGAATCTTCAGCGCCGGAACGATCAGCAGCGGGGTTCCGATGACCATCGGCACGATGTCGGAGAGGCCGATATAGCCGAACGCCCACCAGAACGGGAAGATGCCGAGATAGGCGAGGCTTGCCGACACGGCCGCCACCATCACCACTCCAACGACCAGGCAGACCAGGGCGATCCTGATCAGCACGCCGCGGTCGAACGTCAATTTCGACGGATCGAACAGCATCCCCGGGATCAGGCCGGTCAATCCGACCATTATGCCGTCGATCAGCAACGAATGGGCAGGGATGAAAGTGCCGGCCAGCAGAGACCAGACGATGGTGCCGAGGTAGCCGCAGATAAAGCCGCTGCGCCAGCCGAGCAGGATGCCGATCAAAGGCGGCAGAAAGGCGAAAATCCGCCATTGGATTACGCCTGGCACCAGTTGGATCGGGTTGGCATACGCCCACAGGACGCCTGTCGCCGCGGCTGCGACGACGGAGAGCACGATCGGGAAGAGGGTGTTGCCTTCGTCTTGCGATATTGTTGATGACTGCATTTGACTGTTCCCCTTGTTTGCATTCGTCAGGACATGCCCGGCAGAGCCGGAGTTAACGCAACACGCGACCGGAACAGCGAGCGCCCCGATCGAAGTCCTCCCATCCATTGTTCGTAAGACAGGCCGAACCGCATGCGTTCAGCCGCCTTCTTCTTTTTGTTGAAACGCTACCGTCACGCTGGACACGATTTTCACACCTACCTTGACGCAGTCCTGGCCAATCGTGGCGCGCCAACAGGCCACGCGCCGCTTTCGGTCGCCGGATCGGGCGTCGCCACGCCATCCACGACATCGAACTGAGGAATATGGCCGAGGCTTTCGATCAGTTCGGCATCCTTGCCGAGCGCGTCGCGCCAGGAATGACCCTCGGTGAGAATGACGCCGGCGCCCAGCACCTCGGCGCCGGCACGGCGCACAAGGCGGATGGCGGCGGCCATGCTCGAACCGGTCGCCACCACGTCGTCGACCACCAGCACGCGTTTGCCCTGCAGCAGCGTGATCGATCGCCGATCGAGCAGCAGCCGCTGCGGTGTGGCCGTGGTGATCGAGCGGACGTCCTCGACCATCGCGTCGGCAAGGTGGAACTTCGGCGATTTCTGCAAAATGACGTACTGGTCCTTGCCGAGGCGGCGCGAAACCTCGATCGCGATCGGAATTCCCAACGTGGCGCTGCCGACGACGATGTCGGGCTTGAAGGGCCCGAAATGCCGGGCGATGGCCTCGCCAACGATATCGCCGAAGCGCACGCCCATGTCGATCACCATCAGCAGGGCGATCGCCCGCTGGTCGTCGAGCTGGATGATCGGCAGGCTGAACGCTTCGCCGGCTATTTCCGCCTGATAGAATTCTGGCGTGGCGGTCAGCATTCTTGGTAGCCCATCCTTGGGCACCCGATCCTTGGGCATCCGCGTCCTGGGCACCTGACGTTTGGCGGCAACTGGCCTTGACGGACAAGCATTACGGGCGGCTTCCTTCTTGTCGGCCGGGAGACCCATTCATAGTGGGATACGCCGCAGATTCGAGGCGCAACGTGATAGACGGCGATTGGGCGCATCATTACAAACGAAAAAAATCGTGTTGAGCGTTCTCTTTTTCTTGACGCTCGGAAAGGCGCTCGATGCGGCGAGTTCTGTTTTCCCGGTTCGCCAATTATCTGGACGAAATCGCCCGGCTGGGGTCGATCCGCAAGGCAGCGGACAAGCTGAATGTGTCGGCCTCGGCGATCGACAAGCAGCTTATCCATGCGGAGGAAGCGCTGGGTGTCGCCCTTTTCGAACGTCTGCCGCGCGGCATGCGGCTGACCTCGGCCGGTGAAATTCTCCTGCATGGCGTGCGGAGCTGGCAAAAGGATTTTGCGCGCATCCGGTTTGAGATCGAGGAACTGAGGGGCCTGCGCCGAGGCGAGGTTAAGATCGCGGTGTCTCAGGAAACGGTGTTCGATTTCCTGCCCGGTGCCCTGGCTAGCTTCATGAAAGACCACCCACGCATCGCCAACCATATCGCGGTTGTCGAGTCCGATCGGATCCGCCAGATGGTACTGGACGGTCAGGCCGATTTCGGCCTCACCTTCAGCCCGCCGCCTCAGCCGGGTGTGACCGCCACGCGCTCGGCGAGCTTTCACGTCAGGGCGGTAGTGCCAGCCGAAAACGACCTGCGGCCTAAAAAGACCATATCGCTGAGCGAGTTTTTTCAGCGTCCGACCATCATTCCGGACGCCAGTGTTCACCTGCGCGACATCGTCGACATCGCCGCTGCCAAGAGCAGAACCCGGCTTCAGCCGATCCTGACGACGAACAATCTGGAACTGATGAGGTTGATGGTGCGGGAAGGCTGCGGCTTCGGCCTGACCGCAATTTCCGACAAGTCGTCGACAGACACGAAGGACGGCCTCACATACCTGCCGCTTGGTGACAAGAGCATTCCGCCGTTGACATTATCTCTGATCGTTGCGCCGGAGCGGAAGTTCTCGCTGACCTCGATCCTGGCGCGGCGTTATTTCGAGGTCTATTTCGACGACCTTGAGCAAAACGGCGGCAAATAAAGACCGCGCTCTCACCGGCACCATCGTTCAATCGCCAGCGCGATCGCCTTGGTGCAATCGACGAGATCGCGCACCGACACACGCTCGTTGGGCTGATGCGCCTGGGCCGGATCGCCCGGGCCGAAATTGACGGTCGGGGTTTTCCCGAGACCGGTCGGCAGACCGATATCGCTGTGCGCGCCGAAACCCGACAGGACCGGCGACAGGTTTGCTTTTTCGACCGCTCCCTGGAAGACGCTGACGAATGGGCTGTCGGCTGGAATTTCGGCGCAGTCGGCATCGAGGATCCACTCCACACGGGCGGGATGTTCGCGCAGATAGGGATCGGCCTGGCAGATGTTCAGGACATGTTCCTCAATCTCGCGCTTGACCTTGCCGCCGAGGCCGAACTCGTCCTTTTCGCTCGGCAGATATTGCGCATCGATGACGATCTCCGCCCGGCCGGCCATGGAGGAGGGATGTTCTCCGGCGTTCAGCTGAGTGACGATGATCTGGTTGGGCAGGTCCATGAGAGGATGGTTCTTCCTGGGGTCGAACATCCAGCGGCGGTTCAATATGTCGATGCCGTCCAGCATTTGCCTGCACAGTTGAATGGCATCGACCGGACCGCTCGAATACCAGGCATTCGGTGTCAGCTCGGCGTGGCCGCCGATGCCGTCGATGATGATCCGTCCCCACAGAATTCCGTGGCACAGGGGCGCGATCTTGTTGGCCGTCGGCTCCGTCATGATACCGGCATCGGCGCGAAAGCCGCGGTCGACCATCGCCAGCGAGCCCATGCCGCCGATCTCCTCGTCAACCACGGTCGTAAAGACGATGTCGCCCGATAGGGGCACCTGAAGCCCCCTGAGGACTTCCACGGCCATCAGCATGCAGGCGACACCGCCTTTCATGTCCACGGTGCCGCGGCCATGCAGAAAGCCGTCCTTCAGGACTGGTTGAAACGGGTCAGTCGTCCAGTGTTCGGGCGCACCCGGTGGCACGACGTCGATATGGCCGGTAAGCATGATCGAGCGGCCGCCGCCCGTGCCTTTGAGCACGCCGCCGAGATTGGGCCTGCCTTCGAAGGTTCGGCCCTTGTTGGCGCCGGGACGCCCTTTGTATTTTTCGTAAAGTGCCGGCCCGTCCGGATCCCAGAGATCGGTGGTGAAGCCCAGCTTCTCCAGCCTCTTTTGCAGATAGAGCTGGCAATCCCTTTCGCCGGGACCGGCGTCTTTCGGGTTCGACTTGACGATCGACGGGAACGACACGAGATCGCTCAATGTTTGCACGATGCGATCGGCTTCGGCCTCGACCCGCTTGGCAATGATGTCCTCGAAAGACGGCATGAATTATCTCCAATTCTGGGAAAGTCGATCGGCTAGAAGCACGAACACCAGGAGAGCGCCGACGATGCCCACTTGCCAGACGGTGTTGACGTTAAGCTGCAAGAGCCCGGTCTTGAGCGTTACCAAGAGCATGACGGCGGCAAAGACACCGCCGACGCCGCCACGGCCGCCCAATATGGCAATGCCGCCCAGCATTGCGGCCGTCAGCGATTCCAGTTCGAGGTTCTGCCCGATATTGGGCCGGCCGCTTCCGAGCCATGCCAGCGAGATCAGGGCGGCGGCTCCGGAAAGCACGCCGCTCAAGCTGTAGAGGATGAGCCGGGCGCGATCGACCGGAATGCCGACCAGACGCGCCGAGCGCTCGTTGAACCCCATGGCGTAGATCCAGCGGCCCCAGGCCGTCCACATCAGCACGATCCCGGCGATGGCAAAGACAGGGATTGCGATGGTGAGGAAGGGAACCGGAATGCCGGAGAAAACGCCGCGTCCCCAGATCAGCAGCCAGCTCGGTACGCCCGATTGCGCGGCTCCTCCAGTCAGCGCCAGCGCCAGGCCCGAATAGACGAAGAAGGTGCCGAGCGTCGCGATCAGCGGCAGGATGGACAGCTTGGTGACGAGGACGCCGTTGAAGGCGCCGAGGACGGCTCCGGCGAGAATGCAGGCGGGCGGCAGGAGGAAAGCAGGAAGCCCGAGTTTCAGGGCGAGCATGCCGGATATGGCTGAAAGCGAAACAATGCCGCCGACCGAGAGGTCGATGCCGGCTCCACCAGCCATGATGACGATCGCCTGTCCCAGAGCGACGAGCGCCAGGATGGTCGAGAATTGGAGGATCGTCGTGACCGTTGCCAGGCTGAATACGGATGGTTTCAACACCAGCAGGACGAGGATCACGATGATCCACAACAGGGCCAACAAAGCGAGAATGAGCGCCGGGCCCTGCAGCTTGCGGATGCGGTTCATTTGCTGGCCCACCCAAGTTGCGAGAGGGACAGACGGTTGGAAAGCACCTCGAAACCGAGCACGCCGATCAGCAGTCCGCCGGTGACCACCGGTTGCCAGAGCGAAGGAACGCCTGTCAGCAGCAGCCCGTTCTGGAGGATCCTCAGGAGCAGCACGCCAAGCACGGTGCCGACAAGGCTGCACTTGCCGCCCAGTATGCTCGTTCCGCCGAGAACCACGGCCGCGATCGCATCGAGCGCCAGCGTGCTGCCGACTGTCATTTCGACATTGCGGTAGTTGGCGACGTAGAAGGTGGCGGCGAGGCCGGTGAGGGCGCCGCTGACGATGAAGGTCGCAAATCTGACCTTGACGACCGGGATGCCGGACAGCCGCGCTTTTTCTTCCGAATTGCCGATGGCCAGGAGATGCAAGCCGAAGGGCGTTCGCCTAAGCGCAACCCAGACGGCGAGATAGGCAAATGCGATCACCCAGGCGGCGACTGGCAGGCCGAGAATGGTGGTGCCAAGCAGCAGCGTCAGGCCGGTCGGCAGGCCGGAAAGCCATTGGCCGCCGAGCAGGACGAAGATCGCCGTGCGGTAGACACCGAGAAGACCAAGCGTGCCGACAATGGCGGGAATCCGGCCAAGCACGATGACGGCGGCCGTCAGCAGGCCCAGCAGCGCACCCGTCAGCGGGCCGACAAAAGCAGTGAGAACGGGATCGACGCCGGCTCCGAGCGCCCGGCCAACGCCGATCGCCGCCAGGCCCATGACGACGCCGACGGATACGTCGATGCCGCCCATGGCCAGCAGCAGCATCATTCCCAAGCCGACCAGCAGCAATTCGATGCTGTTGCGCAGGACCGTTCCGGCATTGCCCGAGGTGGCGTAGTAGGGCGATGCGACAGAAAAAACGATGATTGCCAAGACACAGGCGACGAGCAGGGACCACTCGCGCCCATTCAAAGAGAAAACCCCGTTCCTGAGCTGTCGCATCGTCCGTATCGGCTCAGAAATCAAACTTGTCGACATTCTCGGCCGTAAACACCGCCGGCGGTCCGAGCAGGAGAATGCCTGTGGCGGCATCGTAAGTGACGGGATTGTCGAAGCCCGGAACCTTGTTTTCCGCTTCAAATGCCTTGCCGTCGATCAGCTGCTTACCGGCCCAGACCGTGAGGTAGCCAAGCTGCGCCGGGTCCCACAGAACGGTGAATCCGAACGCGCCGCTCTTGAGGTAGGAGCGCGCCGTGTTCGGGCTGCAATAGCCCGCACCGATCACGCTTCCGATCTTGCCCGCCGTTTCGATGGCCTGCGCGACGCCTGGGCAGGTCGTGGACGCAACCGCGATGATGGCCTTGATGTCGGGATTGGCGGCCATCAGATCGCCGGAGATCTGCGCGGCGCGCTCCGCCGTGCCACCGGCATATTGCGGCTCCAGGAGCTTGAGTTTCGGGTATTTCGCCGCTGCCTGCTTCTGCATGAAGCCGATCCAGGCATTCAGGTTGGACGCCGTCGCTTCGCCCGAAACGATGCCGATCTTGGCGTCCTCGCCGACGCGCTTCACCAGCTCGTCGATGATGGTGCTGCCGAGGCCTTCGTCCGTCGCCTGGGCGACGTAGACCGCACGGCCGCTGTCGGGGGCGTCGCTGTCGCTGGTGAACAGCTTGATGCCCTTGGCCTTGGCGGCCTCGACGACGGGGGCGATGCTGGAGGCGTCGAGAACGCTGACCGAGATCGCGTTGACGCCCTGGTCGATGAGATTCTGCACGATCTGCAACTGGTCGACAGGATTGGTATCGACAGGGCCGCTGTAGATGAAATCGACGCCGAGTTCCTTCGCCGCGCGGTTGCCGCCGGCTTCCATGGCGTTGAAATAGGGGATGCCGATCAATTGCGGCACGAAGGCAACTTTTGGCTTGTCCTGGGCAAAGGCGGCGGTCGAAACGGCAAGAAAAAGTGCCGAGATCGCAAGAGCTTTCCTGATGTGCTTGAGCATTTGGTTTGAACCTCTCTGGAATTTGACGTGCATTTCTAGTTGGCTTTTTCGAGCGCCCGCACGTCGGGATGAGCGCCTGTTATGAAGGAAACGATTTCTTCGGGATTGGTCTCGGCACGCAGCCGCTCGGCCACCTTGCGGCCGCGCCGGAACACGACGATGCGGTCGGCGACCTCGAAGACCTCGGAGATGTTGTGGCTGATCAGCACCACGGCGCAGCCGCGCTCGGCCAGGCGCCGCGTCAGGGCCAGCACCTTGCGCGTTTCGGCCACGGCAAGTGCCGCGGTCGGCTCGTCCATGATCACCAGCTTGGCGTTCAGGTTGAGCGCGCGGCAAATGGCGACGGCCTGGCGCTGGCCGCCCGACAAGCTGCCGACGGGCGCTTCCGGATCGGAAATATGCGCGTCGAGTTCCCGAAGCAGGCCGTCGACACGCTGCCGCATGTCAGCGCGGCGCAGAAACGGAACGCCGAGCACCGAACGCTTGAGTTCGCGGCCAAGAAAGACATTCTCCGAGATCGACAGGTTTTCGGAAAGCGCCAGTTCCTGGAAGATCGTTGCGATGCCCGCAGCTGCCGCATCCTTCGGCGAGGAGAATGCCACCGGCACGCCCTCGATGACCAGTTCGCCATCGCTTGCCGGATGCGCGCCCGCCAGAATCTTGATGAAGGTCGACTTGCCCGCGCCATTGTCGCCGAGCAGTGCCAGCACTTCTCCGGAGCGGATTTCCAGATCGACGCCGGACAGCGCCGTCAGCGCGCCGAAGCGCTTGGCGATCCCTCTGGCAACGAGAAAAGGAGCGGTCATGGCGACAATCCCCTGGGGTTAATTGCTAGGCGGCCTTACTCACCCAGCTCAGCACGTTCTTCCAAAGGCGCGCATAGCCGGGCCATTCGACGAAGCTGTTGGGCAGCCAGTGCGGACCGATGTCGGAGGTCCAGGCCACCGTGCGCCCCTTGCCGTAGCGTCCGGTCACAAGCAGGGGGGCCCCGCCTTCATCTTCCGGCAGCGATGCCAGCACCTCGACATCGTCGCGATCCCTGGCGATGACCTCGTTGGCGCCAAGAAGCAGCGGCCATTCTCCCTCGATGCCGGCAAGGATCGGGTGATCCTTCGGACCGGTTATCGAGGGGCGGAACCCTTCCGGTATTTCGAGGCGATCGTCGTTTGGCAGGCATGTCACGGGCAAAGCCTCTTCAACAGCCGTGCGATGCCAGCGGGCCTTGCCGTCGATGCCCTGGAAACTGAAATAGCCTCCGACCATGACCAGGCCGCCGCCGGCCTTGGTCCAGTCCCGCAGCAGCTTCAACCGGTTCGGCACCGTCTTGCCGTGCAGCCAGACATCGGGATGCAGCAGCAGCGAGTTGGCGCCGATGTCGGAGAGGATGATGGCGTCGTAGCGGGACAGGCCTTCGATGCTAAATGGCAGCTTTTCCACCGCTTCATGAGCCGGCATGTAGTCCAGCTCGAATTCACTGTCCTTCAGCGCCTTGACCAGGGGCTCGGCGCCAAGATGAAACGTCACGCTGCCGAACTGATCGAAGCCCTTGTAGTGCGTCGCCGCGCTGACCCAGCTCTCACCGACCAGAAGCACCCTTGTCTTGCTCACTGCATGATCTCCTTATGATTGGCGGCATCATCCGGCAGCCGCAATATTGTCCGGCGTCAGTGCCGCCTTCAGTTCCTCGAAATCCGCGATGTGTCCCTGCGCGCCTTCGGCCGTCGTCGTCAGGCTGGCGCCGATCGCGGCGTAACGAGCGGCCTCTTCCAGGGATGCGCCGTGCAGCCACAGGCTGAGAAAGATGCCGGCGAAACTGTCGCCCGCACCCGTGGCGTCGACCCTGTCGACGGGAAGCGCCGGAACCTCGATCTGCGGTCCGCCGCTCTTGGGAAAGACGACCGCGCCGAACTCGCCAAGCGTCACCACGACGGTGCCGCGCTGCTTGATGCGGGCGAGGGTGTCGCGGGTCTGCTGGATCATTGTCGCAAGCGGTGTGCGGAGATCGAAGATCTCGCGCAGCATGACATCGTTGATGAAGGTAAGGTCGATCCGCTTGACCATTTCCACGAAGGCGTCGGGGTTTCTCGAACTCCGGGGCAGGCCGGCCGAATGCAGGCTCACTTTCCAACCTGCCTGATGAAAGCGATCGATGGAGCCGATCATGCTTTCATAGTGGAAACCCTCGATGTGAAGGCAGGCGGGACGAGCCTGCGTCTGGACATCCATGTTGGCGGTCAGATCGACTTCGCTGAGCTCGAACGGTTCGCTGATGATCGTGCGGCTGCCGTTGAGTTCGATGATGACAATCGCCTGCGAGAGGCGATTGTTGAATGTGCGCCTGATCGGCAAGGCGTGGACGCCGAGCTTCGAAAGCTCGGCCAGAGCCCAGTCGCTTTCGGGATCGTCGCCGACGGCCGTCGCCAGTTCGACATCGAGGGCGAAGGGCGCTCCGACGGCCGCGGCGGCGACGGCAAGATTGGCGGCAGGGCCGCCCAAAGCCTTCTCGATATGGCGCGCGGTGATGCGGTCGTCGCGGTGCGGCAGAACATCGACACGGCACAGGAAATCGACGCTGACACGGCCGACGACGAGCAGTCGCGGCAAGCCCTCGACATCCCTGGATCGGCGCGGAGCCTGACCCGGCAGTGAGCGCGCAAAGGCGCTTGGCCGATACATCAGGTCGGAAATCGCTTTCTGGATGCGCTCGCGCGTGCTGTCCTTGACGACAGCCGTATCGTTGATGAAGTTCGACACCGTGCCGATGGAAACGCCGGCGGCATGTGCGACATCTGCAATGGTGGGGCGCTTGCGCTGCACGATGATCGACCTGATTGAAGCGCTTCAACGCTAGCAAGCGAAGCCCCGTAATCTCAATAGATTTTCGTTCTAATTTTGAGGTGCGGCGACGAAATAGGCGCTGAATGGGAGGTCTCTTTGGAAATCTGTTCTTCGCGTCGCCGGTTTTTGAAATTTCTTCAATTATGCTGCAGGTGATTTGCAAGTCGTGATGAGCGCAATGTTGGTAAAAGCCGGGCAGCGATCCGACAGGCGCGATTGATGCCTTAACTTCCCGTTAACCGCACGCGCGGGGAAAATATCCGATTAACCGCGGATGCCTATTTTCGCGGCTATATATCGATGGTTGCGGTTCACATGAGTCTTGGGAATGTGCGGATTCGGGGGCTATTTCGGTTCTATCCGGGATGCGGAAGCTTTGCTCTCGCGCATGATAGCGGCGATCGCCCATCGTGGGCCGGATGAGAACGGGAAATTCGTGGCGCCTGACGCCGGGCTCGGGCATGCGCGGCTGTCCGTGATCGGGATTGGTGACGGCCAACAGCCGATGTCGGACGTGTCAGGCGAATTGACGATTGCGTTCAATGGTGAGGTTTTCAACTATCTGGAGCTGCGCGAAGGGCTGTTGGCCAAGGGCCGGCGCTTCCGTACGTCGAGCGACACGGAAGTCATCCTGCAGCTTTATGACGAGATGGGCGAAGACTGCCTGTCCCTGCTGAACGGTGATTTCGCCTTCGCGCTGTGGGACAACAGGCGCCGGCGCATGATGCTCGCGCGAGACCGGATGGGTGTCCGGCCGCTGTTCTACACCAGCAAGGACGGGGTGCTTTACTTCGCCTCGGAGATCAAGGCCCTGCTCGAAGTGCCCGGCATCTCGGCCGAGATCGACCCGATTGCACTCGACCAGATCTTTACGCTGTGGGCGCCGATCGCCCCGCGCACGGCTTTCCGCAATATCAGCGAGCTGGAGCCGGCGAGCGTCATGATAGCGGAGCAGGGGCGGGTCACGATCAAACCCTATTGGCAGCTGGACTATCCGCATCGGGAGCAGCAGTCGGAGATCACGAACGAGGACCAGGCGGCTGAGCAACTGCAGGCGCTTTTGGCCGATGCGGTGAGGCTTCGCATGCGGGCCGACGTGCCGGTCGGCTCCTATCTTTCGGGCGGGCTCGATTCCTCAGTTGTTTCGGCGCTCGCCGCCGGCATGACGCCTCGGAAATTGCAGACATTTTCCGTAGCCTTCGACAGCGCCGAGCATGACGAAAGCGCCTTCCAGACCGAGATGGCGTCAGCAATTGGCGCCGATCACCGAACCATCCTCAGCCATGCTGGCGATATCGCCCATGTCTTTCCCGAAGTCATCCATTTTGCCGAGAAGCCGATCATCCGCACGGCGCCGGCGCCGCTCTATCAATTGTCCGGCCTGGTTCGCCAGGCCGGCCTGAAGGTCGTGCTGACCGGCGAGGGCGCCGACGAGGTCTTCGCAGGGTATGACATATTCAAGGAGGCGCGTGTGCGCCGGTTCTGCGCGCGTCAGCCGGCATCGCGCATGAGGCCAAAGCTGTTCCGCAAGCTCTATCCCTATCTGCCGGGCCTGCAACAGCAATCCGTCGAGTATCTGTCCGCATTCTTTGGCGTCGACAACACCTCTCTCGACGACCCGCTGTTCTCGCATCGGCCACGCTTCAAGACCACGGCGGCGGCGAAGATATTCTTTTCAGGCGACCTGCGTGCGACGTTGAACGGTTACAACGCGGTCGAGGAGCTGGCCGACCGGTTGCCCGAGGTATTTTCGCGCTGGCACCCGCTGCATCAGGCGCAATATCTCGAGACCCGCTTCCTTCTGCCAGGCTACATCCTTTCCAGCCAGGGCGATCGCATGGCCATGGCGCACGGCATCGAGGGACGGTTTCCATTCCTCGACTATCGTTTGGTGGAGTTCGCAGCAAGGCTTCCGCCTGAAATGAAGCTCAAGGGGTTGGTGGAAAAGCACATATTGCGCAAGGCAACCGGGCACCTGCTTCCGAAGGCGATCGGGGAGCGCACCAAACAGCCTTACCGGGCTCCGGACGCCAGCTCCTTCGTGGGAACTGGAGAACTGGATTACGTCCGCGACGCCTTGAGCGAAGCGAGCATCGCCGCCGCCGGACTGTTCAACGCCAAGGCGGTGGCAAAACTTCATGAGAAATGCCGCACGCAGCCTGCGTCCGGGTTCCGCGACAACGCGGCCTTCGTAGGCATTTTGTCGACCCAGCTGTGGCAGAAGAACTTCACCGGCCAAGAGGTCGGTGCAGCACGAGCAGCTTGAGAAGGGACGGAAAGAAAAATGGATACAGTCAAGGACAAGGTCAGAACTTTCATCGTCGACAACTTCCTGTTCGGCGACAAGTCGTACCCGCTTGCGGACACAGCCTCGCTGATCGAGAACGACATCATCGACTCGACCGCCGTGCTGGAACTCGTCGCATTCATCGAGGACGATTTCGGCATAGCGATGGTCGATTCCGACGTCGTGCCGGCCAATCTGGATTCGATTGAACGTCTCTCATCCTTCATCAGTGCAAGAGCAAAGGCGCTGGCGGCGTAAGTGCGGTCGGCGAGGAGGGATTATGCGGATCGAACATTTCCTGGCTGCCAAGGCCGCTGCCCATCCCGCCAAAACGGCATTGATCACCAAGGACAAAAGGCTGCGCTACGAAGAACTGGACGATCTCTCCAGCCGCCTGGCAGCCGCCCTTTTCGCGAACGGCGTCAGGCGCAACGACCGGGTCCTGATCTTCATGGACAATTGCTGGGAGGCCGCGGTTTCGATTTTGGCGGTCCTCAAGGCAGGGGCGACGTTCAGTCCGATCAACTCATCCACCAAGGCCGACAAGCTTGCCTACATCATCGGCGATTGCGACGCAGCCGCGATCCTCACGCAAGCAAAACTGATGCCCGTCGCCGCCGAGGCTTGCGGCTCGAGTGGCAAGACCGGCATCTTCGTGGCTTCCACCATTGGCGCCGACAACCAATGCCCGGCAGGGGCGACCTCCCTGGCGGACTGCCTGACGTTCGAAGCCAGGGAGACAGACCACCGCGGCATCGACATCGATCTTGCGATGCTGATCTACACCTCTGGCTCAACGGGCCGGCCCAAGGGCGTGATGATGACCCACCGCAATTGCGATGCGGCCGCCGACTCCATCACCACCTATCTGTGCAACTCGCCGGATGACGTCATTTTGAATGTTCTTCCGCTTGCTTTCGACTATGGTCTCTATCAGTTGCTGATGGCTGTCAGACTGGGCGCCACGCTCGTGCTCGAAAAGTCCTTCGCCTTTCCTCAAGCGATCTTCGAACGTATCCGCGAGGAGGGCGTCACCGGTCTTCCGCTGGTGCCCACGATGGCCGCGATGATCCTGCAGATGCGCGACCTGACGCCGGGCTTCCTGCCCAGCCTTCGCTATATTTCCAACACGGCGGCGGCCTTGCCGCAGGCTCACATAGAACGCCTGCGCTTCCTTTTCCCCGGTGTCAGGCTCTATTCGATGTACGGGCTGACGGAATGCAAGCGCTGCACCTATCTGCCACCCGAGGAGCTCGATCGCCGGCCGGGATCGGTCGGAATAGCCATTCCGAACACCGAAGCCTTCGTCGTCGACGACCACGGGCAACTCGTACCGCCGGGCGTCGCCGGTGAGTTGGTCATTCGCGGGCCGCATGTCATGCAAGGTTACTGGCGAAACGAAGCCGCGACTGAACGGACCCTGCGGCCAGGCCCAAACCCTTGGGAGAAGGTTCTATACACCGGCGATCTGTTCAGCACCGACGAGGACGGCTTTCTCTATTTCGTCGGACGCAAGGACGACATCATAAAGACGCGGGGAGAGAAAGTGGCCCCGAAGGAAGTAGAAGCCGTGCTTCACGCCCATCCGGGCATCGCGGAGGCCGTTGTCGTCGGCGTGCCCGATCCGGTGCTTGGGCATGCGATCGGCGCGCTCGTCATCCGCTCGGACCCGACGCTCAGCGAAAAGGATGTCATGCGCCACTGCGCACGTCATCTTGAGGATTTCATGGTTCCCAAGGTCATCGAATTCCGCTCGGAATTGCCAAAGACGGATACGGGCAAGGTCAGCCGCCGGCTTGCGGCGGAAATGATGGAGGCCGCACAATGAATGTCCGTCCAAGCGAGGACGCGCAGGCAATTCTGGCGCAGGCGCTGGCGATCGACCCCGCCGCTGAGACGGACAGGATCGTGACCGCCTTGCGCCAGCAGTTGCGCGGGATTCGCAAGCGGGGCCTCGTGCTCGGTCTTTCCGGCGGGATCGATTCAAGCGTTTCGGTGGCGTTGGCGGCGCGCGCCGCAGGCCCGCAGAATGTCTTGTGCCTGTTCATGCCGGAAAACGATTCCGATCCGGAAAGCCTGCGGCTCGGCCGTCTTGTCGCCGACACTTTCGGTGTCGAGGCCATCGTGGAGGATATCGGGCCAGCCCTGCGCGCGATGGGCTGCTATGAGCGCCGAGACGCCTTCATCCGCGAATTGGTCCCGGAATACGGCGAGGGCTGGGCTTCGAAGATCGTGATCGCGAACGCGCTCGAGAGCGAGGGCTACAATATTTCGTCGCTGGTGGTGCAGGATCCCAAGGGCAAGCAGACGAAAGTAAGAATGCCGCTGCCGGTCTATCTCGGCGTCGTCGCCGCCACCAATATGAAGCAGCGCACCCGCAAGCAGATCGAATACTATCATGCGGATCGCCTGAACTTCGCCGTTCTTGGAACGCCGAACCGGCTGGAATACGATCAGGGGTTCTTCGTCAAGAACGGCGACGGCGCGGCCGACGTCAAGCCGATCGCACATCTCTATAAAACGCAGGTCTATGCGCTGGCGGCCTATCTCGGTGTCCCAGAGGAAATCCTGAACCGGCCGCCGACCACCGATACCTACTCGCTGGCGCAGACACAGGAGGAGTTCTACTTCTCGCTTCCCTATGACCGCATGGATATTTGTCTTTGCGGCCTGAACAAAGGCATGGCGGCCGAAGTGGTCGGGCAGGCGGCGGGGCTAGACGCCTGGCAAGTGGAACGCGTCTGGGCCGACATCGCAGCCAAGCGAAAGGCCACGCGCTATCTGCACCTGCGCCCGCAACTCGTTGATGACGTTAAGGAAGTCGGAACCTGACCTGCTTCGAGCCGGGCCACTAAAGCGCTTCAGGTGAAGCGGCCGCCGATCAGCTGGCTCCACTGCTCGCCCGCAAGCCCATTCAGGAAGACTTGCGCGTTCTTCATAGCATCCATCAGCGCGGGATCACGCGAGTGCACGACGGTTGAGGCCACCGGAACGAAAGCTATGCGGCGTCCAAGCATTGCTTCCAGAAGCGCGGGTTGAGTGCGGCCGCGCAGGCCGCAGACATGGCGCGCTGCGGCATGATCGATCAGGCAATCGATCACCGAGCCCACCTGGCCGGGGAGGGCGAGGATCTGTAGCACACGACCGATCCTATCCGGTCGTGCGTAATAGGCGAAAGCGCCGACATCGGCGCCGGTCGGCGATGCCACGGAAACATAGACAAGCTCGCCCAGATCCGGCTTTTGCGCTGCGTCGGTCAAGATATGATCGAGTTGGCATTCCGTCCAATCCGGGCGCAGCGCAAAGTGAGCGGTAAACGGCTCGATGAGTTTGGCAAATGCGCCGCTGTCGATGTCTGCCGTTCGAAATGCGCCATGGCCTGCGCCGTCCGCGGCCACGCCGGACCAGCGCCGCTCGTTGTGCTGCATTCCCCTGCAGTAGAACCGGTCCACGGCACGTGCGATCGGATTGAGCATCCGGGCAAACCCGGTGCGATTGGCGAGAAGGCTGACCATGAAGGTCGACGGACGCATGACGCGCACCCAGTCGAGGCTGTATTGCGGCAGAACCACGCCGCGCAACCGGGTCCACAATCTCGCGGAAATATCATTGGCCGTCTCGCTGAAGGAGATGTCCTGCGGACCATCCAGGAAAGCCTTCAGCAGGCGGGCACCAGCCATGGGGTCGCGCTCATGATCCTCGACCATCAGCGAGCTGCAGGCCGCGGCGCGCAGTTGCCGGCCGCTGAACGTCATCGGCAACGTATGAACGCCGACAAATCCGGAAACGCGACCGGCGTCGTTGACGTGGACAAGCGATCGGAGGTCACTGCCGCCACCGGGCGCGTCCAGATAGAATCGTCTCATGTACTCGACAAGGGAGGCCGATGCTTCGGTCCGGTCCTTGCGCAGCACGCGTTGAAACATGCCCGCGACAGCCTGAAGGTCGCCAGCTTCCAGAGCGCGGATGGTGCTCAAGCCCAACTCCCGGCGCCGAGGTCCAGCCCACGGGCCATCGCAACCCAGGGGTTCTCATCGGCCATCGCGACGGACGTCAGGCGTTCGCAGGAAAAGGGGTGCAATCTCAACCAGTTGCAATCGTTGCTGCGGCTGACCGGTGAATTTTGATGCTGCAGCAAGACAGGCCCTTTGCTTGCCGGATGAAAACCGGGGTACTTGCTGTTACCAACTTCGGGTAAACCGAAATTAAAGTTCTTGTAGCGAATTGAGTTTTGTCGGCTCGGATCACCCTTGCCGCTGTACGTCCGCTGGAAAAGCCGCCACTTCCTTGGAATAGTTTCCCGCCTAATTCAGTAAACCCTCATGAGGGGCCTTGGCGAGGCCGCGCCATAAGCAGGCAATGCCAACGCTCGCGTTAGCGTTGCCCTCACTCACCCGTGGAGGGCTCCATCGCCTTCCAGATCGCGCTGGCAGCCGGCAGGGCACCAAAAAGAAACCTTGAGGAGTGGCAATGACCCTTTCCAA
This sequence comes from Mesorhizobium sanjuanii, assembly GCF_002529485.1. Classification (NCBI taxonomy): domain Bacteria; kingdom Pseudomonadati; phylum Pseudomonadota; class Alphaproteobacteria; order Hyphomicrobiales; family Phyllobacteriaceae; genus Mesorhizobium; species Mesorhizobium sanjuanii. The sequence continues at coordinate 17,837 of NZ_NWQG01000040.1, read as the reverse complement.
TGATCTGCTTGATGTTGATTTCGAATATGAGTGCCCGGAGTGCTCGCACTCGATCGTCAGGAAAGGGTCCTGGTTCAAAGTAGTTGCCAGTTTCAAATGTGAAAAATGCGCAGCCAAGGTGCCGATCGGCTACTCGGACAAGCTAATGATTTTCGAGAAGCATCGGTCCGTTGAACGGAGGTTTCATGGCGATCCGTCGAAGGGCTAAGGAGGCGGGTATTTTTGATCCATCAGAGCTGGCTCTGCTCGGTCGGATATTCGAGCAATTGAAGCTTGAAGGATACTCTGTCGGTCAAAACGAGGCGCTGGCGTCCCGAATTATCGCCAACTACATGGCGGGGGTCGTTGACGAAGCCGAGCTTGCTTCACTTTCCAAGCAACCATTGGGCCGATAGGCACGGGGCCGAAGATATCGCGCCTAAATCTTAGAAGCATCATGCGGCAAGTCTGCTGCCATGCGCCCTGGCTGGAGCAACGCCTCGTATTGATCGCCGATCCTTTCAACGTCGAAATCCGTCGCTCTGCTCTTCAGGATGTCGACGGAAGTCGGATGGTCCAGCATCTCGGCCATTGCCTTTGCCAGGGCAGCGACATCGCCGACCGGCACCAACGCGCCGAAACGGCCGTCGGCAAGGATCTCGCGCGGGCCATGAGGCGCATCCGTGGAGACTACGGGAACACCGGCAGCCATCGCCTCGACCAGCACATTGCCAAAGCCTTCGCTCGTCGACGAAAGGACGAACAGATCGGCTGCGGCATAGCAGGCCGCAGGATCGTTCACATAGCCGGCGAAGAGTACGTCGGCACGGATACCTGATCCTTCGGCATAGGCGCGCAACTCGGCGGCCAGCGGACCTTCGCCGAAGATGACAAGCCGGGCAGGGCGGCTGGCGCGCAGGAGAGCGAAGGCCCGCAGCAAGGTCAGATGATCCTTGACCGGCACGAGGCGCCCGGCTGTGGCGATGACCGGGCCGTCGCCCATCGCCGCCAATTCTTCCTGCCAGGCATATGCCTGTGGCGTCGCGGCCGGGGGCAGGGGATTGTGGATGACGACTACCTTGGATCTGGGGAAGCCGCGCGCCACGATATCGCGGCCGACACCCACTGAGACGGTGATGGCTTTGGTTGCGCGCGCTGCAACCAGCGCGGAAAGCCAGACCGCCATTCTTGCACCGAGGCTGCCAGAAGGCAGCGAGGCGGCCGCGTGGAAGCTTGGAAAGAACCTTGCCCGGCTCCGCGCCAGTGAAAGCGCCAGCGCCATGACCAGATTGGCAAATTCGGGGGCGCTATAGACTGCATCGGGATCGAGCGATTTGAACAAACGCGCGCTTCGCAAGAGGCCTTTCAGTGTTGCCCACTTGCCGTAACCCTCACCCCGGATAGGAAGGCTGAAATCGACCAGATGCACGCCAGGGGAGCGTAGCGCGGCGTTGGGCCCTTCCGCGTTCCAGGTAAAAAGCGTGACATCGTGCCCACGCGACGCCAACTCATTTGCCATGAGGACGAAGACGCGCTCGGCGCCGCCGCCCCTGAGACTGGCAACATGAAAAATAACGCGCTTTCCCATGCCTGGGTTCAGGCTCGGCTGGCGCCAACGCTCGATCGGTTCGGCGGCTGCCGCATGTCGCGCATGATGCCCATGGCAATGGCAAGCAGCATGCCCAGGGCAAAGCCGGCGAAAGCTCCCGCGCCTGCTACCAGGGGAGTGCGCGGCGGCCATGAGCGCCGTTGTGGCGGTACTGCGGTCGAAATCACCTGTACATTCGTGGTGTCGATCTGCTCGCGCTCGGCGATTTGGCGCGCACGTGACAAGAAGCTCTCATAGACCGCTCTCTTCGAAGCGGCGTCGCGTTCAAGCTCACGCAAGGCCACTTCGGACTCGCTGTCGCTGAAAACGTTGCCCCTCAGGTCGTTCATCCTAGCGCTGAGAGAAGCCAATGAAGCCTTGGCCTTGTCCAGGTTGGCTTTTGCCGTGCCGACGGTGCGGGAGAACTCCGCCCTGAGTTGAGAACTGACAGTTTCGAATTCCGTCTTGAGCCTGACAATCGTCGGGTGGCGCGGACCAAAGGTCATGGATTGTGAATCGATTTGCTGTCGCAGGCCGTTTGCCTTTTCGCGCAGCGCCGCGAGCGCTTCCGAAACCGTAGGGTCAGGATTGGCCCCATTGACACCGGAGGCAATCAGGGCGTCGTAACTTGATTGCGCAGCGATGACGCGCGATTGCGCGTCCACAATTTCGCTGTTGAGCTGGGTCATCGTTTGCGAACTGACAAGCTGACCGTTGCTGGTAGACAGGTTATGGCTGCGCCTGTAGGCCTCGACCTTTTCCTCTGCCGTTTGCACACCGCGTTTGAGCTCGCCAAGCCGGCTGTCAAGAGCAGCCGCGGCACGGCCGGCGCCAGCAGATTCCGCTTCGGCCAGCTCTTCCTGAAAGGTCTTGACTATGGCTTGCGAGATCAGGATCGCCTTGCTGGCGGTTTCCGCCGATACCTCGAGGGTAGTGACGAACGACGTTTCATCTGCAGTGACGCTGACCCGCTCCGCCAGGCTCTCCTGGGCGATGAGCTTTGGATCGGACTTGCCGCCGCTGGCTCCACTTCCGGACGCGGTGGCGCTCCGGTCCGGGTCGAAAAACTCTGGATCGCTGGTCAGATTGAGCTCGTCCACTACCCGCGCAAGCACATTGCCCGAGGTCAAGATCCGCTGCTTGCTGCGCGCGTTGAGTATCTGGCTATCGACCTGGCCCGGTTGCGAATAGAGATCGTTTTCCACAACCTGCAAATTGGCAGGATTGATGAGGATTTCCGTCGCCACGGTATAACGCTGTTTGCTCAGCAGTCCATAGGCGGCACCGACGACGCCGCCGACCACGGCCAGCATGCATGCCGCGGCGAGCCCGGCCCGCAGCCAGACAAACAGGCGTCGAAAATCGAGTTCGAGGAAATCGCCGATCTTGTCCAGCGTCACCGTCGCGACTGGCTCGGATGCATGCGAAGGCACGACCGGCGTGGCGACGCGTTGTGTGGCTTGGGCACCTTGTTGCAGCATTGCCCTGCGCCGCGCATTGGCGATCCGTTCGAGTGCGCTGATATCGGAATCCGCCGCGGACGGGGAGGATGGGCCGGAGGCGGCAGGCATGATGCAACCCTATTATTCGTTACGCGTGCCCTGCTTACAGAAACATCGTTAACATCTCATTTTCCAAGTTGGCTTATTTACCATTTTACGCGCCACGTCCGTTCATTGAATCTTGAATGAACGTCATTGGCCTGGATGCCTTTGAATACCCGCTTGGATGGCCATGAGCTCTACCGCCGCCGGATCGGAACGATTGCTGTCCAGCCAGGCGCGCCGTCAAAACGCGCTGTCGCTGCTGTTTTTCCTGTGCGCGGCATTCGCGTTCCTGCTTCGCTTCACGGTATCGCCGCAGATAATGAACATGGTCGTCGACTATACGGCCCAGGGCGGTTCGTTTTACGAGAAACTGCATTTCGGCACCTATGCCATCTTCCTGTTGCTTGCTTTCGTTCTTTTCAGCCGACCATTTTTGCTACGGGGCGACGAAATTGGGCTGTTCAAGGCGCTGATGCGCTATTCGGCGCTGACCTTCGCGCTGGTGCCGTATCTGTTCATCACAGGCCGTGCGGGTTCTTCCGGGTTCATCATCGATACCTATCTGGTCGCGGGCGCCGCGGGTCTGCTGATGCTGGCATTGAACGCCGATGTGCGGCGGGCGTTGGGGGACGTGGTGCTTGGCATGGCTATGCTAAGCGCTGTGATCGGCACGATCGAAGCGCTTACCCATCATCGGCTTCTGCCTTACGGTCTGAACGAATTGCAGTTCAGGCCAACCGGCCTGTCGGCGCACCCGCTGGCACTGGGCGCGCTCTGCGCCACGGCAATCGGATTCGTGCCGCTCACGCACTGGCGCATATGGGTGCGGGTGATGGCCATCTTCGTGTTGTTCGTCGGTTGTGCTGCTTCAGGCGCCCGCGCCGCCCTGATGCTCGCGACCGGAGAAACCCTCATCCTGCTGTTGTTCGTGCCTTGGCCGCGCCTGACGCTCAAGCACCAGCGGCAGGCCAAGACTGTCGTGCTGCTGTTTACCCTGGCGGGCGGCGCACTGTTGTTGGCCGTGCTGGTTTCTGGCGGGCTGCTGAACCGCTTCAGCAACACGATCTTCGATGAAAACTTCATGGCCCGGGTGACCATCTACAAGGTGTTCGGACTGGTTAGCTGGAAAGACATCCTATTTGGCATGAACGTTGACGACCTGCTGGCGATCGTCAGAGAGAAGCTGCATCTGCCCTACATCGAAAGCGCGCCGGTGGTCATCGTCATGCTCTTCGGCTTGCCCATCGCCCTGCTGTTTACGGCGCTGATATTCTGGTTCATTTTTCGGCTGCTGCGCGGGGCGCCACTGCCGGCATGGATCGGCACCATAACGTTCTTGCTTGCCGCGCTGTCGAACAATGCGCTTTCGTCAAAAACGCCGGAGATGACGATCATCGTGGTGTTGCTGCTTGCCTATAGAAATCCGCCGGAGGTCAAATCTTCGACCGCTGTTGCAGCCAAGCCGAAACTGGATCGGGTCCGATAGGTCTCGAGAAACAGTCAGCCGGCGCTGTCGACAACTTCGACCTTGCCAGCGCGATTGAGCGTGTGGATGCCCGCGCGGGCCCATGCCGTCCCCGGCTCGATCGGGCGGGGCGGCGTAAAACGGACGTCGAAATCGTCAAGCCGCTCCAGCCGCATCAGCCCCAGTCCGCCGCCATAGGCTCTCGACCCGTTTTGCACCGGCAGCACCAGAGCGTCGCCCTGCCGGATAAAGGCGCCGCCGGGTCGAGTGGCCGAGTGGTCGACAGCGATGGGATTGAGCGCATGGGCTGTCCATGGCCCGCGCAGCGATGGCGCCGAATAAACGACCATCGTGTCCGACGCGCTGCCGTGACCGAACCACTCCGTTCCCAACAGCCAGAAGCGCCCATCGGATCCGAGCAGCGTGGCGTCATTGAAATTCCTGTCCGCGATCAGCACGGTGTCGCGTACCCAGCGATCTGGAAATTGCGCGGCACGGTAGAGCACAACTTCGCGCGCCGCGCTGCTTTCGGGGATCATGAAAATTTCGCCAGCATGGGCGAACACCTGCGGATAGGACAGATGGTGCGCTTCTTCCAGCACCACCCTCGGTACGCCGAAAATACCGTCATCACCAAGTTCAGCGACCGAAATCACGCCGCGACCCGTGGCATAGGGAAATTCCTCGACAAACAGATAGTGGCGGCCATCGCGATCGAGGACGAACGGGTCGGCGTAGAAACGCTGGCCGTCGTCGGCAAGCGCAGTGAACGGGGTGCCGTCCAGTTGTCCGGTTTCGGCTACGCCTGGCCCGTCGATCAGCCGATAGGCAACCTGCCAATAGAAGGGGCGGCGTCCAAGTTTGACTTTCTGCATGACGCGGTCGGCCAACCCCTTGCAGAAAAAAGGCAGATAGTTTCGGAAAAAGCCGTGGCTGCCTGGGATTGGCGCTGGGCTGTCGGCAATTGGCACAAGTTCGCCCGCAAAAAAGCGGGCAACGCTTTGAGCAACCAGCGATATGGCTCCGGCGAGCAGGTCGTTGCAGCTGCGAGACAGCCAGAGCCGATCGCTGAGCATGGGCCGTCCCTTGGCGACGGCAACGCCATCGAGGCGAGCGGCAAGTTCGGGCGACCGGTGGCCGGCCAGCATTTCGGTCAGACCGGCGAGAAAGGTGCCTTGGCCGCAGAATTCGAGCGTCAGGACCGGCGTGCCTCGTCGCGCGGCAGTGGCAGTAAGATCGACTATGAGGTCGACAGGACCTGGATCGCCAGATGGCAACGGCTCGGAGCGGCTTGCCAGTGAGGGGCCGAAGCGTCGGCTCTCGATATCAAGCACCGTGTCCAGCCCGCGCGCGGCGGGCGCGGGCGCCTGCGCCAAGCCACTTGAAACCACGTGGCCAGCCGCCTTCAATCGCCTCAGAAGTTCATTTTCCCAGCGCCGAGATCCGTCGGCGTGGCCGATGATTAAAATGTTACTCAATCGAATATGTTCTTTTTCAAGACTGTCCTCGTAGACTACCTATCTGCCTAGACTTTCAAAAGGCTTATCAGGGGAGAATAAGAGGGTCTTGGCTGTTAATCATATATTAAGATTTGGCACCACGGAGCCGCTTTCTGCCGCTATTATCGGTCTTGCAGCCGCCCAGGATCAGCAATGAACGTCCTTTCACATCCAAAACTGCCTTCCAGGCAAAAACTGCTGATCGTATTCGGCACGAGGCCGGAGGCGCTCAAATGCTTTCCGGTGGTGCGTGCAGCACTTGCCCATCCAGGTTTCGTCACCGAAACATGCATCACCGCCCAGCACCGTGAGATGGTCGACCAGGTGATCGAACTGACGGGCCTGCCGGTGCATTACGACCTCAACATCATGCAGCCTGGCCAGACGTTGTTCGACGTGACCTCTCGCGTGCTCCTGGGCATGGCCGAAGTGCTGGAGAAGGCGAAGCCGGATATCGTCCTCGTACAGGGCGACACGACGACGGCGATGACTGCCGCCGTGGCTGCCTTCTACAAGCGCATTCCAGTCGCCCACATCGAAGCGGGATTGCGCAGCCACGATATCAATTCTCCCTTTCCAGAGGAACTGAACCGCAAGATCGCCGGCGAGATCGCTACCTGGCATTTCGCACCGACCGTTCAGGCGCGCGACAACCTCATCGCCGAAGGAAAGGCTGAAAACTCCATCTTTGTGACCGGCAACACGGTGATCGACACGCTGTTGCATTTTTCTGGTGCGATCGACGCCGACAGGCTGATGAGCGCGAAGCTCGCGGCCCGGTTTCCCTTCCTCGATCCCGCCAAGAGAATGATCCTCGTCACTGGCCATCGCCGTGAGAATTTCGACGGCGGCATCCACCGCATCTGTGCGGCGCTGAAGGGATTGGCGGTACGCGGGGACGTGCAGATCGTCTACCCGGTTCATCCCAACCCCAATGTGCGCTCGGTGGTGAATGCGGAACTGGAGGGCGTGCCGAACATCCATCTCGTCGACCCGCAGGACTATCTGCCGTTCCTGTACCTGCAGAAGCAGAGCTACCTAGTACTGACCGATAGCGGCGGCGTGCAGGAAGAGGCGCCTTCGCTCGGCAAGCCGGTGCTGGTGATGCGCGAGAACACCGAACGACCCGAGGGGATCACGGCGGGCACCGCGCGTCTCGTCGGCACCGATATCGAGAAAATCCTGTCCAATGCCAATAGTCTACTCGATGACCAAGTGGCCTATCGCGGCATGGCGGAACGACACAACCCATATGGCGATGGCCGGGCCAGTAACCGGATCGTTGAGGAACTGCTGCATCATGGCTGACATCAAGACCGTTTCCGTTATCGGCATGGGCTATATCGGCCTGCCGACCTGCGCCATTTTTGCCAGTCGCGGGCTCGACGTCATCGGCGTCGACGTCAACGAGGCTGTGGTCGAGAAGGTCAACCGGGGTGAAATCCATATCGTCGAGCCGGACCTCGACGGCCTGATCCAGAAGGTCGTCGCCAACGGCAAGCTCAAAGCATTCAACACGCCGCAGCCGGCGGATGCCTACATCATCGCCGTGCCGACGCCGATGACCGAAGACCACAGGCCGGATGTGAGCTACGTGCTTGCGGCGGCAAGAAGCATCGCCCCGGTGCTGAAGCGGGGAAACCTCGTGGTGCTGGAATCGACATCGCCGGTCGGCACGACGCGCATCATGACCGGGCTGCTTGCCGAGTTGCGGCCCGATCTCAAGTTTCCTCTCGCGCATGGCGAGGAGGCCGATGTCCTGGTCGCCTATTCGCCCGAGCGGGTGTTGCCGGGAAAGGTGCTGACCGAGCTGATCAACAACGATCGCTCGATCGGTGGACTGTCGCGCAAATCGTCCGAACGGACCGCGGCACTTTATTCAACCTTCGTTGCTGGTGACTTGTTCATGACCCAGGCCGAAAGCGCGGAGCTTGTGAAGCTGACCGAGAACGCATTCCGCGACGTCAATATCGCCTTCGCAAATGAGCTTGCGGCGGTGTGCCAGGATCTGTCGCTCAACGTCTGGGAGGTGATCGATCTCGCCAACCGGCATCCCCGCGTCAACATCCTCCAGCCGAGCCCGGGCGTTGGTGGTCACTGTATCGCGGTCGATCCGTATTTTATCATCGACGCCGCGCCCAACAGCACGCGGCTGATAGCTTCGGCACGCCGGATCAATTCCGAGCGCCCCATGTCGGTGGTCAGGGACATCCAGGCGTTGCTCGACCCTTCCCGCAAGCAGACGATCGCTTGTCTGGGGCTGAGCTTCAAACCCAACATCGACGATATGCGCGAGAGCCCGGCCGTCGAAGTGGTGAAGCTCCTGTCCGACATCCCCAATTTGAAGATCGTCGCGGCCGAACCCAACGCTCATGCGCTGCCGCATGAGCTGGAGGGCAGGGGCATCGTCTTTACCGACGCACTCTCCGCCATCGACAAATGCGATATCGTCGTCCTTCTGGTCGATCATCGGCAGTTCAATTTTGTCGACCCCGAAGCGCTTAAGGACAAGAAGCTCGTCGACACAAGGGGTCTGTGGACGTGGCGCAAGGCACGCAAGCCCGATGCCCGCATCGAGGGAAAAAAAGCGCAGCTTGAACGCCAGGCACTCCCGGCAAACAGGGATGAGGCAGCATGAACGCGCACGACTCCGCATGGGCACGGCATTCTCTGTTGGCGTCACGGCGCCGGGAGTTCCTTGGCGCTCCGCTCCATGCTCTGACCATGGCCGAGACGCTGGCAATCGCCGATGAGGCGATGACCCTGCGGCGGCCGCTGCATCATGTGGTGGTGAATGTCGCCAAGCTGGTGAACATGCGCAAGAATGCCGAATTGCAAGAGGATGTTGCGACGGCGGACGTCATCAACGTAGACGGCATCGGCGTGCTTTGGGGCGCGCGTCTTTGCGGCGTCGAGTTTCCGGAGCGGGTGGCCGGCGTCGACATCATGATCAATCTGCTGGGCCTATGCGCTAAGCGCGGCTTCAGACCTTACCTCCTGGGCGCCGAACAGCACGTTCTCGATGCCGTTACAAAGCGACTTGCCAAGGATCATCCGAACCTCGTCGTCGCCGGCATGCGCAATGGCTATTTCAAACCTGAAGACGAGGCCGCAATTGTCGAGGCGATCAACGCCTCCGACGCCAATTGCCTGCTGGTGGCCATGCCGACGCCGCGCAAGGAGCGCTTTCTCAAGCGCTATCGCGACGAACTCGCCCCGAGCTTCGTCATGGGCGTGGGCGGCAGTTTCGATGTCTATGGCGGCAAGGTTGCCCGGGCGCCGAAACTGATCCAGGCGGCCGGTCTGGAGTGGCTGTTTCGTGTTGCACAGGAACCGCGCCGCCTTTGGCGCCGCTACTACGATACCAACACTGCCTATGCAGGGCTGCTATTGCGGGAATTTTGGAACCGTCAGCAGCGCCGAAACGTCAATTCATGAATTCCGCTTCGGGAACGGCCCCGAAGCTGGAACCGCTTGGCGCTCAGGCCGTCACGGCATAACACCCATTTATGCGGTTCGTAGCCGCGCCCGGAGCTTGCCGACGAATTGCATCGTGGCCGCGGGGTGGAAAAGCCAGGTCAACCCAAAGAAAACCACCGCGCCAGCGGTGCCGGCCACGATAAGCGAGAAGATGGCCGGCACACCAGCGAGCAAAGCGCTGGCAATGCTCGCGGCCAACCCAGCGGCAAATGAGATGACGACCGAAACGCCGATGTCGCGCCACGGCACCGGCACCGGCGTGAGCCGCTCACTGATCACGACGCAGGCAACGAAGCCTACCAGCGATCCGCCCGCCAGCGCCAAGGCCGCGCCGACCTCCGCCATCGGAGGGATCAACAGCACGGACAACGCGATTGTCGCTACCGAGCCGAACGAAGTGGCGATGATCAGCAGCCACGGCCGCTTGTGCGCGTGCACCACGGTGCCATAAACGAAGCTCGTAAGGTTGCCACACAGCACGCTGAAGGCAATGATCGGAAAGAGCAGGCCAACGCGGCCGTGGTACGCAGAGGGCAGCAGGAGCTGCGTGATGTCGCTGCTGAGTGCGACCAGCATGGCTGCAACCGGCAGGCAAAGGCGGATCATCAAAGCCATCAATTGCGACAGCAGCCGGCCCGAAGCCGCGGATCCCTCCTCGTCGAACCGGCTGACGACCTCGGGGAAGGCGCCCATGTTGATGGCATTGGCGACCATATCGATCGGCTGGCGGGCCAGCGCATAGGCTGCAGCGAAGATCGCCACGGCGCCGGCATCGTAATAGACCTTGAGGAACAAACGCTCCGCGCTGTGGAGGCCGAAGCCCACCAGCGCCATGATGACTAGGGGCACGCCGAGGACGAAGAACTCCTTCTGGGTGAAGCGTGGCGGACCGGCAACGACGCGCCGGGACGCCATGATGCCCGCCACGATACCGGCGATCAAAACGCCGAGGCTGGTGCCAAGCGAAACCGTCAGAAAGGAATCCTGGAACAACATGATAGCGCCGATCGGCAGCGCGAGTTGCAGCACCGCGCGCAGGAATTCGAGCATCGAATAGACCGAATGACGCTGCTGCATCTGCAGCACCGTCAACGCGAAGCGCCCGACGGCACCGGCTATGAGATAGCTGCCGACGGCGATCGAGAACTCGACCCAGCGCTCCGGCACGATCAATGCCGAGGCGACCACGGATACAATCAGCGCCAGCGCCGTGGAGGCAAGCAGCACCCGTCCGGCCAGCATCAGGCTGCCACGGCTGACATCGCCCTTGCCGCCAAGCCTGAGCAAGGCGATGCGCAGCCAGTTGGTGACGGCAATGTCGGTCATTTCGCCAACGGTCACCACCAGGGTCAGCAGGCCATACTCGGTCTGGTCGATCAGACGCGTCACGATGACCAGCAAGAGCAGCGCGGAGATGCGCGTCAGCAGGATCGCCGGAGCATAGATGAGCGTGGAGCGGAGCAGCAAAGGGGGTAGTTCCTGGAAAGTTCAACTTCGATTAACTGTCGACCGGCGGAAACACCAGCACGATGACAGCGAAGGGTGAACAGATTGAGTTTGAGACAAGAGATTTGTCGTAAACCTTATGGGGAACCTTAGCTTTCCAGTTACGCGGCTTGTGCTATGCGAAATCCCGTCATGCTGCAGCGCCTCATCCGCAATCGAAAAATACATGTCCTGGTGGCGACGCCCTCGGGCGTTTCGGGGCAGGGCGGCATCGACCGCATCATGGCCACGCTCGATCAAGGGCTCAGACGGCACGGGAGCGCCGATATCGCTGCGCGTTTTCTTCCCAGCCGCGGTTCGGGCCCAGTCGCATTGTCGGCCTTCTATATGGCCGGCTTTTGCTTTCGGATGCTGGCAGCACGCGTCGTCGGGCATGCCGACGTCGTTCACATCAACCTGTCGGGATATGGCAGCACCTACCGCAAATTGGTGATTGCCAAATGCGCGCGGCTGCTCGGCATTCCCTATGTGCTGCATCTGCATGGAGCAGAATACCAGACGTTCTGGCATGAAGACCGCAGCTTCATCAGCCACCGTATCCGGCAGATGTTCGAGCATGCCAGCCGCGTTGTGGTTCTGGGCCGCATCTGGCGCGACTTCATCGCAAGCCGGGCGCCAGGCGCCGCCGACAACATCGTGATCGTGCCCAATGCCACTGAAGTTCCATCCCTGGCGCATGTCGGCGGCGGCGACAGCGTTCATATCCTGTTCCTGGGCCGTATCGGCGATCGCAAGGGCGTGCCGCAATTGTGCGATGCGCTGCACCGCATGAAGGCCATCAAGGGCTGGCGCGCCACGATCGCCGGCGATGGCGAAGTCGAGACGGCACGAACGAGATCTGCCGAACTGGGCCTTGCCGAGCGCGTTGCCTTTCCCGGATGGGTCGGGCCCAATGAGGTCGCGTCGCTGATCGCTTCGGCCGATATTCTGGTGCTGCCCTCCTTTGCCGAAAACCTGCCGGTCTCGGTCATCGAAGGGATGGCCGCCGGTCTCGCGGTGGTGACGACGCCTGTCGGCGCCGTGGAGGATATCGTCACCAACGAGCAATCCGGGCTGTTGGTGCCGCCCGGCGACGTCGCGGCGTTGACAAAGGCGCTGACACGGCTGGTCGAGGACAAGACGTTGCGCGAGCGCCTGGGCGCCGGCGCTATTGCGGTGCATCGGGAGCGGCTCGATCTCGCACCGTTTGTCGGCGCAATCTGCGATGTCTGGAGGTCAGCCGCTTCAAAGGCCGCCCAGTCGGTCAAGCGCTGACGCCCTATGGCGTCACTGCGGCGCTCCAAGCGCGAATTCGCGGTGGAATATCTCCAAATTCAACAGCGCCCATATCAGCTTTTCGTGGTCCGCGGCGCCCTTGACGTGTTCCGAGACGATCCGATCAAGCTCCTTGGCGCTCAAATAGGCACGGATGACGGAATGAGGGGAGCAGAGATGGTCGTGTACGTAGTTCCTCATCGACCCGCGAAACCATTCCGCGACTGGCACCTTGAAGCCGATTTTGCGGCGACGGAGAATCCCCTCAGGAAGCATGTCGGCCATGCTGTCGCGCAAGATCTGCTTGCTGTGCCGCCGGCCCAGCCTGTAGCGATCGGGCAACGAGCTGGCAAAGGCAACCAGATCGCGGTCGAGGAACGGCATTCTTCCTTCGATTGAACCGGCCATCATCATACGGTCGCCTCGTTCCAGGAGATTGTCGGGCAGCCACGACGTCTGATCGAAAAACAGCACGCGGCGAAGATGGGACGCCTGCGCGCTCGAGGAGAACGGGAAGTCGTTGCGTTCCTTGCGGCAATTGGCGGACGCGCCGATAAGGCGATCGTGTTCGCGTGCTGTCAAAGCTCCAAACCAGGAGATCATCCGGGCGGCAAAGTCCCTTTCGCCCGCGCTTCGCGCAAATGTATCGAACTTGGCCGATGCGCCAGGCATGGCGCGTATCAAGGGGGCGAGAAGATTGTCATGCAGCAGCGCCGGAACAAGTGACCGGTAGAGTCCAGCCAGCGTCTCCGCGCGATGCTTGGGATAGCCGCCCAGAATCTCGTCTGCTCCTTCCCCAGTGAGCACCATCTTGACGTCCTGCGAGGCCCGCTCCGACATCAGGTAAATTGGAATGTCCGAACTTTGTGAAACAGGCGCCCCCAGATGACGACTCAACTTGGGCAGGTGGTCAATCAGGTCGTCCGCTTGAAGGACCAACTCGCAATGATCAGTCTTGAAGTGATCGGCGACGCGTCGGGCGAATGGGAGCTCACTGTAAGTCGGTTCGCTGAAACCGACCGAGAATGTACGGATAGGCTTGTCGCTGTGCTTGGTCATCAGGGCGACGATTGCCGAGGAGTCGAGCCCTCCGGAGAGAAAGGCACCAAAGGGTGCATCGCTGCGCATTCTGATCTCGACGGAACGGTCGAGCAGTTCCAAAAATCGTCGCTTGGCGGTTTTTTCGTCGATATCCTCGGTCAGATCCGTCTGATCTGGAGGCGTATAGTAACGCATTTCCGTCACTGTCCCTTGCGACCATACAGCATAGCTTCCGGGGTTGAGTTTGCGGATTTGTTTGAAAAGCGTGCGCGGCCCGGGCACGTAACGCCACTTCAGATAGTCGTGCACAGCGCCCAGATCGAGTTGCCGTGCATCCGGCTGCGACGACAATAACGCATTGATCTCAGAAGCAAACGACAGCAATTTCTCGCTTTGCATGAGGTAAAGCGGCTTTTTGCCGAAGGGATCCCGGCCAAGGATCAATTCCTGGCTTTGAGCATCCCAGATCGCAAAAGCAAACATGCCGCTCAATCGATCAAACATGGACAGGCGCCACTGATCATAGGCTCTGAGCAGCACCTCGGTATCGGAGCGCGTTCGAAAACGATGACCGAGGCCGATCAGCTCCTGGCGCAGCTCGATGTAGTTGTATATTTCGCCGTTGAAGATGATCCTGAGGCGGCCGTCCTCGATCTGCATGGGCTGATTTGAATCGGTGTTCAGGTCAATGATCGCCAGTCGGCGATGCACCAATGCCAATTGATCCTCGCCGGTATTCAAGTCCAGGATCTCGGTGCCTTCAGCATCGGGACCGCGATGCCGCAATGCGTTTGACATTCTGGCAGCGCGGTCTTGCGGATTCTTGACTCTCCGCCCGATCCAGCCGGAAATTCCACACATCGTCTCTCCCCCGGATACTCGTATTCACGACGCTACTAACACCGAATGTATTAAACACTTGGTGGCTGACAGGCCGCATCGTTAGGAAACCGCCGGAGGATTGAAGCCAAGCTTGACCCGCGAAGCGAGGTTACGGCAGGCCCAGCGCTTGCAGCATCTCCGGGTCCGGGACCGCCGGCCCATCGGGCAGGATGAGGGTCATTCCATAGGGATTGGAGAATTCCCAGACAGACCACGGGATCGCGAAGCGTTCGGCCTCCCGGCGCACCGCTGAGAGATAGCGCAGACGGTCGGCATCGGGTGCGCCCATGCGACCGTCCGCGGACATGAGGATGACGCCGAATTCACCCATGAAGAGCCGCCGGCCCGGAATGCCATGTCCCTCAGCCCAATCGAGCGCCTGGCGGAAGCTCGCCTCGAGTTGGCCCTGGCCCCAGTCCTGCGCGAAATATCGGGTGATCGCTTGTTGGGCCGTGGCCATGTTCATCACCTGCTCAACCTTGCTCAAGCCGGCCGCATCCATGCGGATTTTGAGCAATTCGCTCACCACTTCGGGCGTACTGCTGCTGGCTGGCCACGGAAGGCCCGAGGCAAAGGCGTTTGCCTCGTCGGGCCGCTGGTGCGTGAAACTGTGCGGCTCGTACATATGGAAGCTGTAGTAGAGGTTCGGATCGTCAAAGCTGGGAGTGAGGTTGACCAATCCGGCAATGCTGCCGCCACAGGCTCCGGTCGCAACGATGGTGAGCTCGCTGCTGACCATGCGAATGTCGTGGACCGTGCCGGCCATGATCCGCTGCCAGTCATCGCTTCCGCTGGAATCACAGGGGTAATATGCCGGCTCGTTGTAAGGTTCGAGGGCTACCTTGTCGGTGCCGATCTTGACCAGCATGGTGGCGACCGCCACGACCATTTCACGATAGTGGGCGACACCCTCGCTGTCGGCGCCGCCATAGATCATCTCCATGCTATAGGCCCGAACCTGAGTGACGCCATGCAGGTCGAAAACCACCTTGAGGCCGGTCGATGTTACCCGCTCGACCGCGGCGGCAAGTATGTCCAGCGCCTGCTGTCGTCTGGCGCCCTCGCTGGCAAGCAGAGGACCGGGGTCGACGCTCAGCCGGATGAAGTCGAAGCCCATCGATCGAATGCGCGCAAATTCGTCGCCGCCCGGCCAATCGGTCAGCGGCCTGTGTCCCGCAAGCCATTCCTGCTCACTGCGGTAGGGTGGCCAGCTGTAGGCTCCATCTTTGCCTACCGGCGACCAGTTGAGCCATTCATGCACGCCAACGCCGCGCTCGAGGCGAATTGGCGCAGCCCCGGCCGCTGTCGCAATGGCGAGCAGCCAGACTGCAACGCACACCACTCTTTTCATCGCCACTCTCCGCATCATGGGTCGAGATATTAACCGCAGGTGCGGAAAAGAGGATTGCCGCGGCGCGGCTTTTCGGCAGCATGGTATACAAGGATAGAAACCTTGGCGGAACGCGTATGAGGATCGGCTGGTACATCAACCGATTGCGCAGCATGGGGCCGGCCGAGGTGTTGCACAGGCTGGACGAGCAGCGCCGAAGGATCGTTTCGCGGCGCCGTGACGACGGCTGGAAGCGGTATCCTTCGCCCCCGTTGCACCAGGTGCTGCGCGGATTGCGCGATGCCGTGCTGGCCGCGACACCGACGCAGCGGCAAGCCATAGAGGCGGCGGCGCAGAATACGCTTAGCGGCGAATTTTCCGCACTTGGGCAGACATGGCCACGGCGCGACCGCGATCAGCTGTTTGCTCCCGAGCTTTGGCGTCTCGATCCGGTGACCGGCAAGCTTTGGCCAGGCCCCGAGAGCCACACTTTCGATATCGATTTTCGCCATCGCGATGACCGCGGCGACGTAAAATACATCTGGGAGATCAACCGGCTGCAGCAATTGCCGCCGCTGGCAGCCCACCTGCTTCTCGCCGGCGACGATCAGGCTGGGGCAGCCATCGAGGCGGCGATCGACAGTTGGCATTCCGCCAACCCGCCGTTCCGGGGCATTGGCTGGGCCTCCGGCATCGAAGTGGCGTTGCGGGCCATCAGCCTGATCGTCACTCTGGATCTCGTCGGCGACCGGCTTGGCGCGGCGACACGACTGCGCGTCGGCGAAATACTGGCGGCAAGCGCCTATTGGCTGCCGCGGTTTCCGTCGCGTTTTTCCTCCGCCAATAACCATCTCGTCGCGGAACTGGCCGGCCAGTACCTGATCAGCCTGGCGCTCGGGACCGAATCCGCCGCTGCCCGCAACGCTCTGCTGGCCGAGGTGCACAAGCAAATTCTTGCTGATGGCGCCGGTGCCGAGCAGACCCCGACTTACGCAGCCTTCACGGCAGAACTCATCTTGCTGTGCACTGCTGCGGCGCGTCAGGCAGGCAAGCCGTTTCCAGCGGCAGCGGAAGCGCGTCTGGCGGCGTTCGCCGATTTCGTGGCTTGGCTGCCACGGAATGCCATCGGCTTTGGCGACGACGATGAAGGCCGTGTCCTGACATTGGGAGACGAGCCGGGCTATGTCCGATCCGTCGCAGCCGCCATCCATGGCTTGCTGGGGATGCCCGGGAGTATGCCGGAGCCCGACGATTTTCGTTCGCTTTTCTTTGGGGCGCCGACGGCGCCGGCGCCGGCGGCGCAAGGGTTGCAAACATTCGTGCAGGGCGGGCTCTCCATCTGGCGCGGGGAGATGAATGGCCGCGATGTCGAGCTGACATTCGACCACGGCCCGCTTGGCTACCTCTCGATAGCGGCCCACGGCCACGCCGATGCGCTGTCGCTCACAATGTGCATCGATGGCGAGCCGGTGCTGGTCGATCCCGGCACCTGGCTTTATGGTTCGGGCGGTGGCTGGCGCGACTGGTTCCGGTCCACGCCGGCGCACAACACGCTGAATATCGACGGGAAAAGCCAAAGCATCATGACCGGGGCGTTCAACTGGTCGCACAAGGCGGTTGCGGCATTGGCGCAGAGCGAGCGGGGACGGCACTGGAAGCTGCGTGCCCGGCATGACGGATATAAGAGCCGCTTCGGCGTTGTGCATCAGCGCACCGTTGCGCAACAGGCGGATGGCATCCTGGTCACCGACCAGTTGCTTGGCGGCAGGCGCGTGGCCGAAATCGTCTTCCAACTCGCCGCCGGCCTCCGCGCTAGCCGGGACGGAGCCACGGTCACGGTGTTGCGCGGTGATGAGCCGCTGCTGGCGATCCGCTTTCCGGACGCGGCGGTCGACATCCGCGCTGGCGGCGACGCGCCGGGGCAGGGTGGCTGGGTCTCACCACGTTTCGGCGCCAGGCAGCCGGCCGAACGCCTCGCCTGGCATGGCGAAGTGGGAGAGGACGGCATCCAGATACACCTCGCCGCGATCGCCCGTTCGCAACGATAAGACAGGCGGCCGACGCGGGCTGGCTGGCGGGTGTCCAGCCGCATTCGATATTAATTACGTTTGGACATTTAGCGGTTTTGTTAGGGTTGATCTGCTAGTCTGGCGCAAATAATCCGGCATGCTTTTGCCCGTCGCATCCGCAGAAGCCGCCTGGTTGCAGGCGACATGCAGTGGGTTGGCACTTTTCTTGCTGCGCAGTTCGCCGGATAGCCATCTCA
>NZ_NWQG01000039.1:0-18642 GCF_002529485.1 Mesorhizobium sanjuanii | reverse complement strand
CACGGACCCAGGGCCACCGCACCGATGTTTTCTGAATTCGCCAGAGCGATTGTCGAAAAGCTCTCCAATATCAATCTGTTGACCCTCGGCCTGCTTTTTTTTACGGCGCTGGGGAGCGCGGTGATCGCTTACTGGCGAACCGTCGAACATAAATCCTTCAGGGACTTTTTCGATTTCGCTTTCCCGGCGGAGGTCATCCTGCATCCGTCGGCGCGAGCGGATGTCCTATTTTGGGTCACGAAAAGGGCGATTATGCCTTTCCTGCTCATCCCTGCCGGCGTCACCTTCGTTACCGCGGTGGGCTATGCGACACATGAGGCAATCGGCTGGCTTTTCGGCATCCAGGCGCCGCTCATCGGCGGCCCGGCCGGACCGGTGACAATCGTCATCTTCACCGCAACCATGCTGATAGCCTATGATATTTCATACTATCTCTACCATGTCGCCCAGCACCGCTTTCCGTTCCTGTGGGAATTGCACAAGGTGCATCATTCGGCCGAGGTGATGGTGGGGATCACCAAGGACCGGGTTCATCCGCTGGACGATCTGATGAACCGTATGTGGGACGGCGTCATCCCGGGAATCTGCTTCGGCATCTGGAGCGTGATCGCGCTCGATCCGGTAGAGGTCGCTATCTTCGGCATCAATGTCTACGTCATCCGCAACATCCTGATGATGGACTTCGTTCGCCATACGCATCTCAAGATTTCCTTCGGCCCGCTGAACAAAATCATCTTGTGTCCGCATTGGCACCAGGTGCATCACAGCATCGATCCTCGCCACTATGACAAGAATTTCGGCCTGCTTTTCTCGTTCTGGGACCGTCTCTTTGGAACGCAGTTTGTGCCTGATCCGGAAGAAGATCTGAGATTTGGCCTGATAGATCGCGATGTGCGCGATTATCAATCGCTCTTCGGGCTCTACATCCTGCCACTCAGGAAGATGGGGAGGCACGTCATCCGGCTGTTCCACAGGCGGCCTAATGTAGTCGCCCAGCCACAGGACAGTTCACCATCATGAACACCTTTGTTTCGATCGATGCCGTGGGCACGGAGCGCCTGGAAATTGTCCGTTCGGCGGATCGCCTGGCTGCGGTCGAAGCCCAGTGGATGCAGCTTTGGCATCGCACCGACGGTCTGATCTTTCAGAGCCATGCCTGGGTTTCGGCATGGTGGAGCACGGTGGCGGACCGTGACCAGCGCGCGCTGCGCATAGGCCTGGTCTGGAACGGTGACAGGCTGGTTGCCGTTATTCCGCTGGCGATCGGCAAGCGCAAGGGCTTGCGGTTTCTTGAATGGGCGGCCAGCAGCTATACCGATTATGGAGATATTCTGGTTGCTCCGGAATGCTCATTGTCGGCCCTGCAGGATCTATGGGCTCAGCTCTGTGACGCCGGTGGTTTCGACCTTGCCTTTCTCAATCGTCTTTTGCCGGATGCGGCGGTCCGCAAGATCTTTGCTGCGGGCGGCGCTTCCAGCGGCATCAGGCTTCGTCCCAATCATAGGGAGGAAGTCAGTTATCGAGTCGGCGGACCGTGGAAGAGCGGAGCGGCATGGTTCGAGGACCAGTCCAAGAAGACCCGCCAGAACTATCGACGCGGTATCAAGACATTGGAAGAAACCGGAAAAGTGAAATTTCGCCTGCTTGCGCCCGACGAACCGCTGCAGCCGGTACTGGACCGGCTCTCGGTGCTGAAGCGCAGATGGCTGGTGCAGCACTCGCGTGAATCCCAACTTTACGAAGAGGGAACGCCGGTACTCGCCGCATTGGTCGACGTGCTGGCGCGCGCCGGCGTGCTGCGCATTTTCGTCCTCGAATGCGATGGCGTCATGGTCGCGGTCTCCATCAACTTTATCCAGCGCCAGGTCATGATGGCCTTCGTGACCACCTTCGATCCGGATTTCAGCCGCGCGTCGCCGGGCATAATTTTGATCATGGACTACATTCAGTGGTCGATCGATCACGGCCTGGGCATGGTCGATTTCCTCTGTGGCGCGGAGGCCTTCAAGAATAAGTTCGCAACGCAGGCCGTTACCCTGCAATCCGTTCTTGGCACGCGCACGGCGCAAGGCACGCTCGCTTCCGTCGCTGATGGTATCCGTGAGAGGATCAGGCATGCACGCCAACGCAAACTGGCGCCCTCACAGGATGCGGCTTGATCGGGCTCCACAGCGCCCGGAGACCTCGGCCGATATGCACAGGCTTTAGATCAGCAGCAGGCCCTTCATTGAGGCGTGGCCCTTCTTGCCGATGATGAGGTGGTCGTGCACGGAAATGCCGAGCGGTTTGGCCGTCTCGATGATCTGCTTTGTCATCTCGATATCGGCGCGCGAGGGTGTCGGGTCGCCTGACGGATGGTTGTGCATCAAAATACTACCACCAGAATCACCATATTTAGCAAACGCTTGTGTGAAAGATCTGGAGAGCTGGGGCCGTTAACTGGGGCGTTTATCGAGTGACGACCCGTGGCAGATAACGAGGGTCGATTTGTCCCAGCGATCCAGCTCGTAACTCGGATTGCTTTGCCGATCTTGAGGAACGAGGGCCCGACACACAGCTGCCAGCAACCGATTTGCGGTGCGCGCATTGGAGGTCATCCCGCCGACGTTAGCTGTCCTCGGACTGCGACGTGAGCGTGTCGTTCAGGCCGTCGCCCAGGAGGTTGAAGCCGAGCACGATGGCGATGATCGCCAGTCCCGGCCAGACCGCCATCCACGGCGCCTCGGTCAGGAACTGCCGGGCGATGTCGAGCATGCTGCCCCAGGACGGCGCCGGCGGGCGCTGGCCAAGCCCTAGAAAGGCAAGGCTGGCTTCGGCGAGGACGGCGACCGCCATGGTGATGGTGACCTGAACGACGATTGGCGCCAGCACGTTGGGCAGAACATGCGCCAGGATGATGTTGCGGTCGCGCACGCCAAGCGCCCGCACCGCCGTGATGTAGTCCTCGTTCTTGATCGACAGCACCTGGCCGCGCGTCAGCCTGATGAAGACCGGCATGGCCGAGATGCCGATGGCGATCATCGCGTTCTGCAGGCTTGGCCCGAGAAACGCCGCCAGCGCGATTGCCAGGACCAGGAACGGCACCGCCAGGAGAGCGTCGGTGAAGCGCGATATCACCGCGTCGATGACGCCGCCGAAATAGCCGGCGACCAGACCGAGCGGCACGCCGATGGAGATGGCGATGGTGACGGCGACGATGCCGGCCGCCAGAGAGGCGCGGGAGCCGAAGATGACGCGCGAGAGCACGTCGCGCCCGAGATCGTCAGTTCCGAACCAGTGCTGGGCCGAGGGCGCCTGCCTGACCCCGAGCCAGTCCGACGCGTTGGGGTCGAAGGGCGCGATGAGAGGGGCGAAAATCGCCACCAGCACAAAGAAGGCGACCAGCGTGCCGCCGATCATGGTGCTCGGATGCGACAAAGCGCGCCGCACGCCGGAGCGACGCGTCCCGCCGCGCGCGGCTGGCCTCGGGGAGGCCTGCCCGCTCACGAGCGCAGCCTCGGGCTCAGGATGACATAGGCGATGTCGGCGATCAGGCTGAGCAGCAGGAAGATCAGCGCCGAGCACATCACCACGGCCTGGACCACGGCATAGTCGCGGCTGAAGACGCCGTCGACGATCATTTTGCCGAAACCGGGAATCCCGAACACCTGTTCGGTCAGCACGGCGCCCGACAAGAGTTCGCCGAGGTGCAGCGTGCTGGTCGTGACGACCGGTATCAGGCCGTTGCGCAGGGCATGGCGGGTAACCACTATGCGTTCGCGCAGGCCCTTTGCGCGTGCGGTGCGCACGTAGTCCTGCTTGAGGACGGCGATCATCGAACTGCGTGTATGGCGCATGACGATGGCCGCCGCCGCGGTGCCAAGCACGATGCTCGGCATCAGGGTGTAGCGCAGATTGTCGAGCGGCGACTCGAAGAAACCCACATAGCCGCCGCTCGGAAGCCAGCCGAGCGACACGGCGAACAGGAGGATCAGCATGATGCCGAGCCAGAAGCTCGGGATCGACAGGCCGCCGAGCCCGATGAGGCTGACGATATAGTCGACCGGGGTGCCGCGCCGGATCGCGGCGAAGACGCCCGCCGGAATGCCGATGAGAAGAGCGATGAGCATGGCCTGGAGCGACAGCTGCAGGGTGACAGGCAGTTTCTGCACGATCATCTCTCCGATCGGCAGCCGGGTGCGGATGGACAGGCCGAAATCGCCCTGCAGGACGCTGCCGAGCCACTTGGCGTACTGCACCGGCAGGGGCCGGTCGAGGCCGTATTTGGTGCGCAGGAATTCGATCACCGCAGGATCGGGTTCCTGGCCGGCGAGCGCCAGGGCGGGATCGCCCGGCAACAGCTTCAAGAGACCGAAGACCATGACCGAAACGAGCAGGAGCGTCGGGACCGAGATCAGGATGCGCCGCAGGATGAAGTTGAGCATATCGGTCTGGGGGGTCCCGCTGTTGTCGGGGCCGCACCCGATCGGGCGCGGCGGCCGGTTTAGTTGGACGCCGGCTTGACGCCGGTGACGCGCAGGATGCCGTCCGGATAGATCGAGATCCCCTTGACCGAGGCCCGGGCGCCATAGAACCACGTCGGGTGGTACAGCGGAATGGTCGGGCGATCGTTCAGATAGATGCCGGCCGCCTGTTCGTAGAGAGCCTTGCGGGCGTCGGTATCGAGCTCCTTGCGCGCTGCGATCAGCACCTCGTCCAGTTTGGGCGACGAATAGCCGTTCAGGTTCTGGGAGCCGCCCGTGCCGAAGAAGGTGTAGAGTGTCGGGTCCGGATCCGCGCGGCCGCTCCAGTTGCCGATGTAGAGTTCGAAATTGCCGGCAAGGTAGCGCTCGATGGCCGACGACGTCTCAAGCGGAAGCAGATTGACGGTGAAGCCAGCCTCCTGCGCCATCGACTGAATGATCTGCGCAACGCGACCGTCGGTCAGCGAGTTCTCGTAGGTGATCTCGATGGTCGGGTTCGAGACGCCGGAGTCCTCGATAAGCTTCCTGGCCGCATCGACGTCCCGCTCCGGCATTGGGTGCCTGGTGCTGTGGTAGACGCTGGAGGGGGGGATCATCTGGTTGTCGGCGGTGAATTCGCCGTTGAAGGCAACCTTGTTGATGGCGTTGCGGTCGAGCGACAGTTCTAGCGCCTTGCGCAGTTCGGGCTTGTCGGCCAGCACGCCCTTGGCTTCAGGGCGGACATTGATGAAGAGGTGCGAAACAGCGAGGCCGGCCGAAGTGTAGAGCGCAAGGTCGGAATTGGAACGGATCGCTTCGAGATCGGTCGGCGCGATCCGCTCGGCGACGTCGAGGTCGCCGGCCTGGATGCGCGACAGTCGTACGGTGGAATCGGGAATGACCTGGTATTCGATCGCGTCGTAGCCGATCTCGCCGGCGTTCCAGTAGCCGGGGTACTTCTTGAGGCTGATCTTGTCGCGGGCGCTGCGGCTCTCGAACTGGTAGGGACCGGAACACACGGGATTGGCGGCGAATTCGTCAGTCGAGGTCGCTGCTGACGGCGACACCATCATCCCGGCGCGATCGGTGAGGACCGAGAGCAGCGGCGCAAACGGCGTTTCGAGCTTCAGCACCACCGTCATGGGATCGACGACCTCGACCTGCTTGATGGGGGACAGTTCGGAGCGGCGCTTGGATTCCTTAAGCGTCTGCATGCGTTCGATGTTGGCCTTGACGGCTTCGGCGTCGAACGGCTTGCCGTCATGGAAGGTCACGCCTTCGCGCAACTTCAACGTCAATTCGGTGTTGCTGTCATTCCACGACCACGCGGTCGCCAGTTGCGGCACGATCTCAAGCTTTTCGTTGATGTCGAGCAGCTTGTCGCACAGTGCGTCGAACACGATGCGGCCCGAATAAGTGCCGCCGGTCGCCGGATCCATCGTATCGGGGTCGTCCTGCAGGCCAACGCGCAGCGTCTGAGCGCTTGCCGATGCCATGGAGATCGCCATCAGGCCCGCCAGGACCGTCAGCTTCATCGATACCGTCATGTTGGTTTTCCCTCTGTTGGTTTACGAATGCGCCACGCAACGTCTCCATCTTGGCAGCCAGCGAAACACACTCGAATTCTTTTGTAAAGTTTGCGAACCAATTAAAGAGGGCCGGAAGTTGAGCGCTTTGAAATCGCCGGCATACGCAGCATATTTGCGGCCTTCCGGGTTGACGCGGATAGATTTGTTGGTTCATTTGTGCGCTACATTGACTAATTGAAGCCCGACTTTTCATGACCGACCTATCCTCTCTCGCGACGCCCCGGCAGATCACGCTCCGCACCGTCGTCCGCATCCTGCTCGACGGGGGTGCGGTGTCGCGCGCCGAGCTCGCCAGGCTGACCGGACTGTCCAAGCAGACGATGTCGGAGGTCTTCCGCGACCTCGAGGACGGTGGCTGGGTGCAGATGGCCGGCAGGACGCAAGGCGCTGTCGGGCGGAGCGCGGCGACATACGAGGTGCGCGCCGACCGCGCACTGGTCTTCGGGGCGGATGTCGGCGGCACCAAAATCCAGGCGGCGCTGGCGGACATGCGCGGCAGGATCGTCTCGGAACTGGTCGAGCCGACGGACGCAAGGGGCGGACAGCACGTCATCGAACAGCTGGCGCGCATCAATGGAACGCTGGCCAGCCGCGCCGGCCTGCCGGCAGGCCGGGTGCTGGTCGGCGGCGTTGGCATCCCCGGCGCCTTCGACCTGCGTTCGAAGCGGCTGTTCATGGTGCCCAACATCGCCGGCCTGGAAGGCTCCTTTTTCGCCGAGGAGCTGGAAGCCCTGGTGAGCTTCGACGTGGCGGTCGGCAACGACGTCAACATGGCCGCCAAGGGCGAGCTTTGGATGGGCGAAGGCAAGGGCATCGACAATTTCGTGTTCATCGCGCTCGGCACCGGGGTGGGCATGGGCATCATCAACGAGCGGCGTATCCTGCGCGGCGCGCGCGGCGCGGCGGGCGAGATCGCGACCCTGCCAGTGGGGGCAAGCGGCTACGATGCCCGCACCTTCCATTCCGGCGTTCTCGAAACGATGATCGGCAGCGCCGCGATCCGTGACCGCTACGAAGGTGCGGGTGGCCAGCCGGGCCTGACCGTGCGCCAGATCATCGACCGCATCGAAGGCGGTGACCGCATCGCCGGCGCCACGCTCGATGAGGTGGCCCGCACGCTGGCCGAAGCGATACTGGCGGTAGCGGCCATCGTCGACCCTGAACGCGTAGTGCTCGGCGGCAGCATCGGCGCGCGAACCGAACTGCTCGACCGCGTGCGGCATTTCCTGCCGCTCTGCATGCCGACGCCGCCCGAGTGCACTATCAGCCGGCTGGGCAGCCGCGCCGCGCTCTACGGCACTATCGCGACCAGCCTCGACCTGCTGCATGAAAGCCTGTTCCAGACCGCGGGCTACGATCTCTTGCCGGGCGCCGAGCTGGTGGAGGCGGTGGAATGAGCCCCAATATCCCAACGATCGAGAAACCTCATGCATGACCGCGATTTCATGGTGCCCGGCAAATCGGTGGCCCTCGCCGAGAACGGCATGGCCGCAACCTCGCACCCGCAGGCGACCCTGGCCGCGGTCGAAATCCTTAAGGCCGGCGGCACGGCCGTCGACGCGGCGATCGCCGCGGTCGCGCTGCAATGCGTGATCGACCCGCACATGACCGGCATCGGCGGCGACTGCTTCGCGCTCTACGCGCCGGCCGGCGGCCGGATGGTGTCCTACAACGGGTCCGGCCGGTCGCCACGGGCCGCGACCCTGGACGCCTACTTGGTGAAGGGCTGGACGGCGATCCCGGACGATTCCGTGCATGCGGTGACGGTTCCGGGCGCCGTCGACACCTGGTGCAAGCTGAACAGTGAACATGGACGGCTGGGACTCGACCGCATCCTGGCGCCGGCGATCGAGGCCGCCGAAAACGGCTTCACGATCCCGCCGCGCGTGGCGCATGACTGGCAGCGCTACGCCAGCCGCGTCGCCGCGCATGCCGACGCCGCCGCTCAGTTCCTGCCGGGCGGACAGTCACCGGTGACCGGCGACCGGCTGAGCAACCCGACGCTCGGCAGAACGCTGCGCAGGATCGCCAAGGAGGGCCGCACCGCCTTCTATGAGGGAGACGTGGCCGACGACATGGTGGCAACGCTTAAAGCGCTGGGCGGGCTGCACAGCGCCGACGATTTCGCCTCGTTCGCCTGCGAGGCGACCGAGCCGATCTCGGCCGGCTACCGGGATCACGTACTGATGGAATGCCCGCCCAACGGCCAAGGGCTGGCGGCGTTGATTATGGCCCGGCTGCTCGACGGCTTCGACCTCGCCGACCCGGCGCTGAGCGAGGTCGACCGCATACACCTGCTGGCCGAAGCCACCAAGGAGGCCTATCGACAGCGCGACGCTCTGATCGCCGATCCCGCCGCCATGACCGTCAGCGTCGAGGAGGTGCTGTCCGACGCCAACATTAAGACGCTGCTGTCACGCATCTCCCTCGACAAGGCCTCGCAGGCCGCAAGCCCCGACATGCCGATTCACCGCGACACGGTCTATGTCAGCGTCGTCGACCGCGACGGCAACGCGGTTTCGCTGATCAACTCGCTGTTCTTCGCCTTCGGCAGCGGCATCTACGCAAGGAAGGCAGGCGTGCTGATGCAGAACCGCGGCACCGGGTTCTCGCTCGCGCCGGGGCATCCGAACGCCATCGCGCCGGCCAAGCGGCCGTTCCATACGATCATCCCGGCGCTGGTCTGCAAGGACGGCCGCACTGTCTGTTCCCTCGGCGTCATGGGCGGTCAGTACCAGGCGACCGGCCATGCCCATATCCTGTCGCAGGTGCTCGACCGCGGGCTCGACATCCAGGCCGCGTCGGACCAGCCGCGCAGCTTCTTCACCGACGGCGCGATCAGCCTCGAGACGACCATTCCGGACGCCGTCCGGGCCGGCCTGGAAGCGCGCGGCCACCGCACGCGCTGGGCCGACGAGCCGCTCGGCGGCTGCCAGGCGATCTGGATCGACCATGACCGCGGCGTCCTGTGGGGCGCCTCCGACCACCGCAAGGACGGCATCGCTCTGGGATACTGACGATGGAGACGACCGCTCCCGAAACGACATTGACCGTATCGGTGCAGCACCTGGCGCTGCGGCTGCCGCGCGGGGCCGACCGGGACTATGCCCTGGCCGACCTGAGCTTCGACCTGCCGGCCGGCGAGATCCTGTGCATCGTCGGCGAATCGGGTTCCGGCAAGTCGCTCTGTGCACAGACCCTGATGGGCCTGCTGCCACGCGCCATCAGCGTGGAGCGCGGCGCCGCGCTGTTCGACGGCATCGACCTGATCAGCGTGGACGCGGCAACGCTGCGCACGTTGCGGGGGCGCCGCGTCGGCATGATCTTCCAGGAACCGATGACCGCGCTCAACCCGTCGATGCGCATCGAGAACCAGATCATGGAAGTGTTCGAGGCGCACGACCTGCTTTCGCCGGCCGAGCGCCGCGCGCGGGCGCTCGACCTGGCGCGTGAGGTGCAACTCCCCGATCCCGAACAGGCGATCAAGGCCTATCCCCACCAGCTGTCGGGCGGCCAGCGGCAGCGCGCCATGATCGCCATGGCGCTGGCGCTCGAACCGGCGCTGCTGATCGCCGACGAACCGACCACGGCGCTCGACGTCACGACGCAGGCGCAGATCCTCAAGCTGATGCGCGAGATTCAGCGGCGGCGGAACATGGCGGTGATCTTTATCACCCACGATTTCGGCGTGGTTTCCGACATTGCCGACCGGGTGCTGGTGCTCGAGAAGGGCATCGTCGTCGAACAGGGAGCGGCGCGGGAGGTGCTCAGCAACCCGCAGCATCCCTACACAAGGGCGCTGCTCGCGGCGGTGCCGTCCGGCACGCCGGCGATCCGGCCGGACGCTCCGGAACAGCCGGTCGCCCTTGCGGTCACCAATCTCAACAAGTCGTACCGCTCCAAGGCCGGCATGTTCGGTGCGGTCCGCAGCGTGCGGGCGGTGAAGGATGTGAGTTTCGAGATCAGGCGCGGCCGCACGCTCGGGCTGGTGGGCGAGTCGGGTTCGGGAAAATCGACCGTGGCGCGGCTGGTCACGCGCATCAACGAACCGGATTCCGGCGGCATAGAACTCGGCGGTCAGGATTACCGCGCCTTGCGCGGCGAAGAGCTAAGGCAGCAGCGCAGCCGCATCCAGATGGTGTTCCAGGATCCTTTCTCGTCCCTCAATCCGCGCCGCAAGGTGGGCTTGAGCATTGCCGACGGCCCGATCGCGCGCGGCGTGGCGCGGCACGAAGCGCTCGACAATGCGCGCGCGCTGCTCGGACTCGTCGGACTTGACGCGCGCTCGGCGGACCGCCTGCCGCACGAGTTTTCCGGCGGTCAGCGCCAACGCATCGGCATTGCCCGCGCATTGGCGCTGGAGCCGGACGTGCTGGTTGCCGACGAGGCAGTCTCGGCCCTCGACGTCACCGTGCAGGCGCAGGTCCTGAAGCTGCTCGACGAGCTGAAGCGGCGGCTCAACCTCGCGATGCTGTTCATCACGCACGACCTGCACGTCGCCGCGCAGGTCTGCGACGACATCGCGGTGATGAGGTTCGGCGAAATCGTCGAAATGGGACCGACCCGCGACATCTTCCTCAATCCGCAGCACGGCTACACCAAACAGTTGCTCGCCGCCATTCCCGGGTCGGTGCGCCGGCACTAGTGCGGACCGCAAGTCAGGCCTAAACGATGCTACCGGGCGGCTCATCCCGATCGCAGGCCAGTAGGGCCGTCCCCGGGGCGATGGTTCCTTTCAGCGAGCGGCGATTTGCCGATATCTCCGATGTCCAGCAGATTCGTCAAAGGGGTGCAGAGGCGCGAAATCGGCGCTGCATTGTGAGGCAGGGAAGGGTGCATGTCTTGCCCCCGACAACGCCCTCGCAGGACACTAGCTACATTTGCTTCTATCACCCGTCGCACGACGGCTGGGTCGGCCAAAGTTAAACTCGCAAATCCCTGATTTCAGGTGGAAATTGGATCGAAGCGTGACCCGTCGTGAACCACAATGGTCGCAGGGTGTCGAGCGGGATGTTTATGGATCAATCTATGGCCAAAATCGCTATATCCATCAAATACTTATGTGCCGATGCTGGAGAGCTGGGATCGATAATTGGGGCATTTAGCAATTGACTTTCAGGGCAGTCATACAAGCCTTCAAATCAGCAGCAGGCCCTTCATGCTGGCGTGGCCTTTCTTGCCAATGATAAGGTGATCGTGCACGGAAATGCCAAGCGGTTTGGCCGTCTCGATGATCAGCTTTGTCATCTCGATGTCGGCGCGCGACGGCGTCGGGTCGCCCGACGGATGGTTGTGCACCAGAATGATCGCGGTGGCGGAGAGTTCGAGCGCGCGCTTGACGACCTCGCGCGGATAGACCGGCGTGTGGTCGACGGTGCCGACCTGCTGCACCTCGTCGGCGATCAGCGTGTTCTTCTTGTCGAGGAACAGGATGCGGAATTGCTCGCGGTCCTCGAAGGCCATTGCCGAGCGGCAATATTCAAGAAGCTGTGTCCAGGTTGACATCAGTTCGCGGCCGATGATTTCGCTACGCGCCATGCGTTGGGCGGTCGCGGCAACGATCTTCAGGTCAAGCGCCACCGCCGGGCCGATGCCCTTGACCTCCTCAAGCCGCGCAGCAGGCGCGCCAAGCACCTCGGCCAGCGTGCCGAAGCGCACCAGCAGCGCCTTGGCGACGGGCTTGGTGTCGGCGCGCGGGATCAGCCGGAAGAGCAGGAGCTCCAGCAATTCATAGTCGGGGAGGGCGCTAGGGCCCGCGGCGGCAAAGCGCTCGCGCAAACGGTCGCGGTGGCCGTGATAGTGCGGCTTCTCGGCCACCGCCTTCTTCGGTGGTGGCTCGATCCACGCTTCGGAAAAGAATGCCCGCTCTTCGTCGATTTTCCCCATGCCTGCCCATCCCCCAAAACTCAGCTAGAGATTAGGCCGGCAGGCCGGGGCGGTCGAGTTTTTTTGGCGACAGCGTGAAGATCTCGCATCCGGTCTCGGTGACGCCGATCGTATGTTCGTATTGCGCCGACAGCGACCGGTCGCGCGTCACCGCCGTCCAGCCGTCCGACAGCACTTTAACATGCGGCCGGCCGAGATTAATCATTGGCTCGACGGTGAAGATCATGCCCGGCCGCATCTCGACGCCCTCGCTGGCGTTGCCATAGTGCAGGATGTTGGGCGCATCGTGGAAAAGCTGGCCGACGCCATGACCGCAGAAGTCGCGCACCACCGAGCAGCGCTCGCCCTCGGCATAGGTTTGGATGGCGGCGCCGATGGCTCCGGTGCGAGCGCCGGGCCTGATCGCGGCGATGCCGCGCATCAGGCATTCGTGGGTGACCTCGAGCAGCCGTTCGGCGGCGCGCTTGATCGTGCCCACCGGATACATGCGCGAGGAATCGCCATGCCAGCCGTCGAGGATATAGGTGACGTCGATGTTGACGATGTCGCCCTCCTTCAACGGCTTGTTGTCGGGAATGCCATGGCAGACGACATGATTGATCGAGGTGCAGGACGACTTGGTGTAGCCGCGATAATTGAGCGTCGCAGGCAACGCGCCGTGGTCCATGCCGAACTCGAAGACGAAACGGTCGATGGCTTCGGTGGTAACGCCGGGCGCGACCATCGGCACCAGTTCATCGAGGCAGCGCGCGGTGAGATCGCAGGCCTTGCGCATGCCGGCAAAACCTTCCTCGCCATAGAGGCGGATCTGGCCGGTGTTTCTGAGTGGTGCCGTGGCGGCGTCGAGATAGGTGACCATTTGTCCGTTTGCAGGGGTAGGTGGGCTACCGATATAAGCCCGCGCGAAAAAAAATCCCACCAGATTTGGCACCGGACGGCGCAAGGTTCAAGGACGAACTGCCGGCTAACGGCGATCGTTCGCGGTTATTCATGCGTTGTGGCCCATATTGTGCCTTCATCGGCGACAGCCCCTGGTTGCGATGCTTTCCTTTTTCGGCTGGACACGATAGGGCGGCGACAGAGTTCGGAGACCTTGCCTCTCGATGGCATCGAAGCGCGCCAGGCCATTCACTTCGCCCATAAAAACAGCCTGTTCGGGCCTGATGGCCCTGCTGTTGCTGTCGCTGTTATGCATGGTCCAGTCGGAGGTGGCTGCTTCGGCGACCGCTGCTTCGGTCGGCGGCGGCATCATCACGGCGCGGCAGGACGACGCGGTCGCGCCGCTACGCGACAAGGCGCAGCCTCTCGAAATTCGCTCCGGCCGGCTGCTGCCGATCAAATTCGTGAGCGGCAATCCCGGCGCGCTTGCGCCGGAATCTGCTTTCTTCCTGTTCAATCAGGTTTCGGCGGTCCAGGCGTCGACCGTGTATGTGTTCGTGCCTGCGCCGCAGGCGAGTGCCAACCAGCTCCGCGCGCCGCCTTCCATCTGAGCTGAGCGGTCTCGGACCGCGCCCAATCCGCCCACTCATGTCTTTTTCGCGTCGCTAGCCGTGCGGCGGCGGCTGTCGGCCGTCCACTGGCCGCGTGGCGCTTCATTTCCGGAACTCTTTTCAATGCAACGTATCAAAACAGTCAAAACGCTGACGCGCGCGGCCTCGGCCGCTTTGTTCCTCGCCGTGCAGGCGCTTATCTGCATCGGAACCGTTTACTGGGCGATCGCCGAGACACTCGGCATGGCGGGAACCGCGGCGCTGGTCCTCGGCGGCATTTTTGCCGTGCCGTCCTTATATGTCGTCATCATAGCTGTCCGAATGGCTTATGAGGCGGAAACCGACCCGGCGAACCAATAAACCTTCGTACGAGCTTCACTGGGTTCCGCACTGACGACACATTTTTGGCGAAAAGCTGGTCAAAGCAACTTTTTCGGTGACGAACGGCATGGCCGCGGCCATGCCGTTCGGGAGAGAAACGAATGGACAGATTGCAATTCGAGGTGCCGGTGCGCATCACGACTGCGCCTGGGCTGCCGGTCGAGGAGATCTACAGCGTCGAACAGGCGCTGGATTTCCTGCAGGACTGGCCGGTCCGCCGGCAAGGGTCGGTCTATCAGGCTGCATTCAATGCCTGCTTCGGCGCTACGGTCGACCTGGTCAAGACCGAGGATGCCTGCCGGGCGTTCATGGCGTTCTGCCGGGTGAGCCGCCTGCTGGCCAGGGACATGATGGTTCGGAGCAAACGGGCCGGCGAGGCGAGGGGGCTTAGAGCCTAAAGCGCGTTACGCGCTTTAGGCTGTTGTTTTATGCAGGTCGTTATCGCAAAACCGCTGCGCACTTTTGCGCGACATGCATTAGCGCCAGCCGGGCTCCAGGCTTTTCAGGAAGCGGTCGAAGATCGGGTCGAACCGTTCGGTAGGCCCTATTTGCCGATCAGGTGCTTCTCGCCTTCCCACTGAGATTCTCCCGTCTGTCTCGCCCAGGTCGTGCGGTAAAGGCGACTCTGTGCGAGCCCGGCCCGAATCGGCTATGGCTCCAACATGCAGGAAGCGTCTCTTTACACGCCGGTGAAGCGGTTTCTTGAGGGCCTGGAATACACTGTCAAAGGCGAAGTCGGCGGCTGCGATGTCGTCGGTTTGCGTGATGGTGAGCCGCCGGTGGTCGTCATTTGCGAACTGAAACTGCAATTCAACCTCGAGCTCGTCCTTCAGGGTATCGATCGGGCGGCGGCGTGCGATGAGGTCTGGCTCGCTGCGCGCATGTCGAGCAGGGGCAAGGGTCGCGAGCACGATCGCCGGTTCCGCGCGCTCTGCCGCCGGCTCGGTTTCGGCCTTCTGGCGGTCGGTTCCTCCGGCAATGTCGAACTGCTGCTCAGTCCGGCCGCTCCGCCGCCGCGGCGAGACCCCAGGCGAAGATCGCGCCTGATGGAAGAGCACCGGCGTCGGCGCGGGGACCCTGTGGTCGGCGGCGGCTCCCGCACACCGATCATGACCGCCTACCGGCAGGATGCGCTGGCCTGCGCCGCCGCGATGGTGGACGGTCCCAAGCGCCCACGCGATCTGAAAGCCATCTCGCCTCGCGCCGCCAATATCCTGCTTCACAATGTCTATGGATGGTTCGCCAGGGCCGAGCGCGGTGTCTATGCGCTTACCGAAATTGGCCATGCGGCCTTGCAGCGCTGGCCACAGCCGGCGCCGTGACGACGTATCGCCAGCATACCTATAGTGGCGCAGTCCGTGCGACGTAGGCAACCGTCGCAAAAATTGTACTTCATTATATTTTGATAAAATAGCGATTATGGACGTGCAATCCGAATCCATTCACGCAGAAATGCGCTTCGCCGCTGTCTTCGCTGGTACTGTTTCTTGTTGGCACTCGGCTACCTGATTGGTTCTGAAGGGTGGGTTTCGGCTACCGCTATTCTTTTCATACATCTCGCTCCTATCCGAATCTCTGGATAGATTGAAGTACGCGGGAAATGAAGGCAGGCCTTCGTGCCAACCCACATCGCAACCGATCGGCGTAGAATCCTCAAGGGTGCTCTCGGGGGCCTCGGCCTGCTGGCGTTGCCTCGGACATCCTGGGCTGAAGTCGAACCCTTTCAATTCGGCCTCACGCCGGTCTTCCTGTCAAATGACCTGGAACTCCTCAATCATCTCCGGGGATATCTGACCAAGAAAATCGGCAGTCCGGTCGAACTGGTGACCCGCCGAACCTACCAGGAAATCACGGCGCTGCTCGTGTCCGGCCAGATCCACTCGGCCTGGATCTGCGGCTACCCCTACGTTCAATACAAAGCGGATCTCGACCTGGTCGCCACACCCGTCTGGCACGGTCAACCGCTCTATCAGTCCTATTTGATAGCCGCTGCCGGACGCGTCGTGGACGATTGGCACGGCCTCAAAGGTGATGTTCACGCCTTTTCAGATCCGGATTCCAACTCAGGCTTTTTGGTGACGCGAACGCTTCTTGCGAAGAACAAGCTTCTCCCCGAGGCATTCTTTTCACGCAGTTTCTTCACCTACGGTCACCGCAACGTCGTGCGAGCGGTAGCGTCCGGCCTGGCGCAATCAGGCAGCGTCGACGGCTATGTCTACGAGGTGATGCGCGAGACCGACCCTGACCTGATCAAACAGGCGAAGATTGTTCGCAAGTCAGAATGGCTGGGGTTCCCTCCGGTGGCCTCGCCCAAATCCCTTGCCGGCGATCCCCGCGTAGAGGCCCTGCGGCAGGCCCTTGTTTCCATGAGGGATGATTCCGAGGGCAAGAAAGTTCTCGACCTCCTTCGGCTTGAAGGGTTTCTCGCCACCGACCCATCGCTGTTCGACACGATTGCGGCCGAGGTCGAAATCGTGAGGCAATTTGGATGAGCTTGCTTCGCCGCTTCAGGTTGATCCCGGTCACCTATCGCGTGCCGGCAATCGTTGCGTTGCTGATGGTTGTGATCAGCGCGGTGATTTCGGAACACGTTCTTGACCGCCTCTCGCGTACGCAAGAGGGCTTCCTGAACGGCCTTGCCGAAACATACCTCGACGGCCTCTCGTCCGCCGTCATCCCTTCGGTCCTAAGAGGAGATGTCTGGGAGGTGTTCGACGCACTTGACAGGTCCAAGTCGTCGTATGCGGCTCTGTCTCCGATCGAAACGGTCGTGACCGGGTCGGATGGTCGAATCCTGGCAGCGACGGACCCCACCCGGATGGCGACGTTCTCGCAACTGCCGGACAGCTATCTGAGCCGCTATGGTCCTGGTGTCGTGACGATCGACGAATCCGCGCTGACCGGCTTCGCCAAGCGCGATCTCATCTATCAGGGACAGCCTGTCGGGACCATCCACGCTACTTTCGACGTCTCGCGCCTGTTCGCCGAGCGCCGCGAAATCCTGTTCACTCTGCTGGTCACGAATGGCGTACTGGCCGTGCTTTTTTCGCTCGGCGGCTTTCTCATCGTCAGGCAGATGATCGCACCGATGCGCGTTCTCGAAAACCACATGCGATCCGCCGCGCATGGAGCGGCCGAGCCAATTTCACCGGTCGAAATTCCAGCAGGGGACTCGGAAGTGGCGGGGCTTTTCCGCGGCTACAACACCCTCGTGCATGCCGAGCGTGAGCGTGCGAATTTCGCCATGCAACTGGCCGAGGAAGAAAAGCTGTCCAGTCTGGGTCGGCTGGCGTCCGGAATGGCCCACGAAATCAATAACCCCTTGGGCGGCCTCTTCAATGCCTTGGATACATTGAAGACCCATGGCGAAACCCCTGGTGTCCGCGATACGTCGATCAGTCTGATCGAGCGTGGCCTCGCTGGAATCCGCGACGTCGTCGAGGCGGCGCTGGCGACCTACCGTCCGGAGCGGTCGCAACGGCTTCTCACCGCGGAAGACTTCGACGATGTCCGCCTTTTGCTCAAGCCTGAACTGCGCCGCCGACGGCAGCGCCTGGATTGGGACATGGCATGGAACGGCGCTGGGGAGATCCCGATCAAAGGAGGTCCGGTCCGCCAGGCCGTGCTCAACCTGCTGCTCAATGCGAGTACAGTAACGCCGGAGGGAGGAGTGGTTTCATTGAAGGCAGGGAGCAGTGACGACCGATTGCGCATCGAGATCGGCGACCAAGGCCCCGGAATGTCGCCGGACATCGCTGCAATACTCACGCACGAAGACCCTGGCCCTGCGGTGCGGGCTGGCCGGGGTCTCGGTCTGTGGATGGTCCGCCGCGTAGTTGACGATCTTGGCGGCAGTGCCAATATCACTGCCAAACAAAACGGAGGGACGGCGATCACGCTCGAAATTCCCTTCGGAGGGGAGACCGCCAAAGCCAATGCTGCCTGAACGCGCACGGATAGGACTTGTCGAGGACGATCCCGTCATGGGCGGATCGATTCTTCAGCGCCTTGAGCTCGAAGGTTGGCACGTGACCTGGTGGCATTCGGGAGGCGAGGCGATCAACGGCATATCTGCGGTTTCGGGTGCGCTTGATCTCATCGTCTGCGATGTCCGGTTGCCCGACATTTCCGGCGAGCTGGTCTTCAACGCCGTGGCCAAGATACCGAACGCGCCGCCGTTCATGTTCGTCACCGGATTCGGCGAGGTCGACCAGGCGGTGCGGCTGATGCGGTCGGGCGCGGTCGATTTCATGACCAAGCCCTTCGCCATGGACGAGTTCCTGCGCCGCATCGAGACTGGGCGCAGGACGACGAACGCGGAGCTTAGGCTGAAAGGCTATTTTCTCGGCGAGTCGCGCGCCATCCAGTCCGTGGAAGACCTGCTGCATCGTTATGCGCGACACGACATGCCGGTCCTGATCACCGGAGAAACCGGAGCTGGCAAGGAGGTGGCGGCACGCCTGCTGCACCAGATATCGCCGCGAGGCTGCGAACCCTTCGTGTCCGTGAACTGCGCGGCCATTCCCGCGGAGCTGCTCGAAAGCGAGATCTTTGGTCACGAGAAGGGCGCCTTTACGGGGGCGCAGCGACGCCACCTCGGTTATGCGGAACGCGCCGGCAAAGGCACGTTGTTTCTTGATGAGATTGGCGACATGCCGCTGTCGCTTCAGGCAAAGATGCTTCGGCTGATCGAGGAAGGGAGCTTCCATCGCGTCGGCGGCGAAGCGCCGGTTACTCTTGGCGCGCGCATCGTGACCGCGACCCATCGCGATCTTGCAAATCGCGGCGGAGCGGCGGGCTTCCGCGAGGACCTGTATTTCCGGCTGGCGGTCCTTCCGGTGACCATCCCGCCAC
>NZ_NWQG01000038.1:0-37161 GCF_002529485.1 Mesorhizobium sanjuanii | reverse complement strand
TTTCCGGCTGGCGGTCCTTCCGGTGACAATCCCGCCACTTCGGGAGCGACCCGAAGATATTGCCTGGCTCCTCGACAGGTTCCTCGAAAACGCGGTCAGTCGTTCGGATGTGCGCATTCGAGGGTTCAGCGCGCTGGCAGAGGAGGCCGCCCTTGCCCATCCCTGGCCAGGTAATGTTCGGGAGCTCAGAAACCGCGTGGAACGCGCCGTGGCCCTCTCGACCAGTGAATGGATTATGCCCTGCGACCTGTTCCCCGACAGCGCGGCCAGGACCGTCAGCGCATCTTTCGCGCCGCTCGCCGATGTCCGCGACGCCGCCGAGCGCCGCCAGATCGAGCGCGCCCTCGAAGAGACTGGCGGACAGATCGCCAAGGCGGCCGGCCTTCTTGCCATATCCAGGACGACGCTGTGGGAAAAGATGACCCGCTTTGGCCTTGTAGAAGGGCCGCGTTCGGAAAGCTGAACCTTCGGCGCTGCAACATGTTCGGAATTCCGAACGTCGCGCCCGGTCATCCGGGTGGTTTAATGCACTTTTCCTAATGAAATGGGCGACCCGCTCGTTTGGCATGGGTGTTGCTATACTCCTGGCGGAGAAGACTTTGCCAAAGGGAGGAATGCATGGATCGCTGCAACAAGCTGGTCGACGTCGGCCGCCGTCAATTTCTGAGGGGAGGGGCATTTGCCGCCGCGGGGATGGCCACGGCAGTGGCCTTGCCCGCGCAATCTCAGGCCAAGGCCGCACCGGGTCTCGCCCTGGTCGAATATCCTTCGAACAAGTTGGCCAACGTTGCCGACCTGAAGGTCAACGAACCCCTGGAGGTCAACTATCCAGACGAGAACGCGCCCGGCGTGTTGCTGAAGCTTGGCACCAAGGTGGAAGGTGGCGCCGGTGCCGACGGCGACATCGTCGGGTTCTCGACTGTGTGCCCGCACAAGGGATTCCCGCTCAACTACAACGCCGAGGATCACTCCTTCAATTGTCCCGGCCACTACTCGCGTTTTGACGCGGATGCTGGCGGGCAGCAGATCTGGGGGCAGTCGACGGCCAATCTTCCCCAATACGCGCTGCGCATCGACGCCAAGGGCGACATCTATGCCGAGGGGCTCGACGAACTCCTCTACGGCCGCCTGAGCAACGTACTTTAAGGGAGGATCGGATCATGGCTTACAAACGTCACATTGACCGTCTGCCTATCATTCCGGCCGACGCCAAGAAGCACAACGTCACCTGCCACTATTGCATCGTCGGCTGCGGCTATCATGCCTACACCTGGCCAACCAACAAGCAGGGCGGCACCGATGCCGCATCGAACGCCTTCGGCGTTGATCTCTCTCAGCAGCAAGCTGCCGAGACGGACGCCTGGTACGCGCCCTCCATGTACAATGTGGTCAAGCAGAACGGCCAGGACGTCCACATCGTCATCAAGCCCGACCATGACTGCGAGGTGAATTCCGGCCTCGGCTCGGTGCGCGGCGCGCGCATGGCTGAAAACCGCTTCAGCGCCACGCGCGGAACACAGCAGCAGCGGCTGACCTCGCCGATGGTCTGGCGATATGGCCAGATGCAGCCGACCTCCTGGGACGACGCGCTCGACCTCGTCGCACGGGTGACGGCCGCCGTGGTCAAGGAGCAGGGTGAAGACGATCTGTTCGTCTCCATGTTCGACCATGGCGGCTCGGCCGGCGGCTACGAGAACACCTGGGGCACTGGGAAGCTGTATTTCGGCTCGATGAAGATCAAGAATGTCCGCATCCACAACCGTCCGGCCTACAATTCCGAAGTCCACGCCACCCGCGACATGGGCGTTGGGGAACTGAACAACTGCTACGAGGACGCCGAACTGGCCGACACGATCATGGCTGTTGGCACCAACCCGCTCGAAACCCAGACCAACTATTTTCTCAATCACTGGATACCTAATCTGCGGGGTTCGACACTCGACAAGAAGAAGGCGCAAATGCCCGACGAGCCGCACGCAGCGGCGAGGATCATCATCGTCGATCCGCGTCGCACGGTCACGGTAAACGCTTGCGAGGCGGAAGCCGGGAAGGACAATGTCCTTCATCTCGGCCTCAATTCGGGAACGGACCTTGCGCTCTTCAACGCGCTGTTCACCTACATCTCCGACAAGGGATGGACGGACAACGACTTCATCAAGAACAGCACCGTTCAACAAGGCACGCAGCGGCCAGCGCTCTACCCCGCACGCGGCGAGGCTGATGGCAAACCCGGTCACCTGACCAACTATTCGGGCGCGGTGGAAGGCTGCAAACTCTCGATCGACGAGGCTGCCAAGATCACCGGCCTGAAGCCAGAGGATATCGTCAAGGCGGCCGAATGGATCGCCATGCCCAAGGAGGGTGGCAAGCGGCGGCGCACGATGATCGGCTACGAAAAGGGCTTGATCTGGGGCAACGACAACTATCGGACCAACGGTGCCCTTGTGAACATCGCACTGGCGACGGGCAACATCGGACGCGAAGGCGGCGGCGTTGTTCGCCTGGGCGGACATCAGGAAGGCTACGTCCGTCCGTCCGACGCGCATGTCGGAAGACCCGCGGCCTATGTCGACAAGCTGCTGATCGAAGGCAAGGGCGGCGTCCACCACATCTGGGCCTGCGACCACTACAAGACGACCCTGAACGCCCATCAATTCAACATGGTCTACAAGAAGCGCACCGACATCGTGAAGGATGCGATGAACGCCGTGCCCTATGGCGACCGCGATGGAATGGTCAAGGCGATCACAGCCGCGATCAAGGCCGGAGGTCTGTTCTCGGTCGACGTCGACATCATCCCCTCGAAGATCGGTGCGGCGAGCCATGTCTGGCTGCCGGCGGCGGAGTCCGGTGAGATGAACCTCACCTCCATGAACGGCGAGCGCCGTATGAGGCTCGTCGAGCGCTATATGGACCCGCCTGGCAACGCCAAGCCCGATTGCCTGATCGCGGCCGGACTAGCTCAGCACCTGGAAAAGGTGCTGCGCGACATGGGCGACGCCAAATATGCGGACCAGTTCAAGGGCTTCGACTGGAAGACGGAAGAAGACGCCTTCATGGACGGTTATCATCAGAACGCCGGCGGTGGCGAGCATGTGACCTACGAGCGCTTGAAAGCCATGGGCAACAACGGCTTCCAGGAGCCGGCCACGGCCTTTGCGGACGGCAAGATCGTCGGCACGAAGCGCCTTTACGCGGATGGCGTGTTTTCCGGCGAGGGCGGCAAGGCCCACTTCATGGACGCTCCATGGCGCGGCTTCCAAGCGCCCGGCAAGGACGCGCAGAAGGCGAAGTTCAAATATCTGATCAACAACGGGCGGGCTAACCTCATTTGGCAAAATGCCTTCCTTGATCAGGCCAACGACTTCGTCATGGACCGCATGCCGTTCCCCTACATCCAGGTCAACCCGGACGACATGGCCGAACTGGGGGTCAAGGCCGGTGACCTGGTCGAGGTCTTCAACGACGACGGCTCGACCCAGGCGATGGTCTATCCGACACCAACCGCCAGGAAGGGTGAGACCTTCATGCTGTTTGCCTTCCCGACCGGCGTGATGGGCAATGTCATCAACGACGGCGTCAACGAACTGGTGATACCAAACTACAAGCAGACATGGGCGGATATCCGAAAGATTTCGGATGCGCCGGAAGCTGTGAAGCACCTGACCTTCAAGTCGTTGGAGTATCAGACGCCATAGAGTTCAGCACCCCTCCGCCGCGGGCCTGGCGTTCGCATGCCCGCGGCTGATTTCCTTGGGACTCGTCAATTTTCCAAAAGGGAGAAACTGAGTGAAGTGCGAAAGCATTCTCGTTGTCGTCTGCGTTCTGACTGCGTTTGTCACCACGGCCAACGCGCAGGACGTTGAAGCAGGCAAGACGGTTTTCAAGAAATGTGCAGTCTGCCACGCGGCCGACAGCACGACGAACAAGGTGGGTCCCCATCTTGGCGGTCTGATCGGAAGGACTGCCGGGGATGTCACTGGGTTCACCTATTCGAAAGCAATGAAAGACGCCGGCGCTGGCGACCTGGTATGGAACGAGGACACGCTTGCCAAGTATCTCGTCGACCCAAAAGCAATGGTTCCGGGAACGAAAATGGCTTTCGCTGGGCTGAAAAAGCCGGAGGACATTCAAAATGTCATCGCCTATTTGAAGAGCATCCCAAAGTAGGGCCTCATGAAAGCCGCGATCGCTACGACAGAACGAGACCTGTCAGGCAGGTTGCTGAAGGCAGGGCGATTTCCGTCGATATTGCCACCGCCAAGGCCGTTGCGATTGCAAGGAGCGTGCGAGAAACCAAAGCCATTCCGCTGATGGCGGCTGCGGGCCGGCAGGCGCGCATTCCCGGGCAACCATCCACTACCCGAACGCAGCGGCTCATATACCAGCGTGGCGATCCTGTGGTCGGCGGCGGCCCGCGCGACCTGAAGGCCATCTCGCCTCGCGCCGCCAACATCCTGCTTCACAACATCTATGGTTCGCCAGGCCCGAGCGCGGCGTCTGTGCGCTTACCGAAATTGACCCTGCGGCCTCAGCGCTGGCCCACGGCCGGCTCCATGACGAAGCGGTTGTCACTTGCCGTCGAAGGATTGTTGAAGGAAGCGAAACGTGACAGCCTCTTGCGGACGGCGAGGATCGCCTCGGCGACAGAGGCCGGGCAATCGAATAAATGGTGACCTCTATGGAGTCCCGAGGAAGATGAAGGTGATTTCCGCCATCGTGCTCATGACCTGCAGCCTGATGACAGGTTGCGCGTCGCCTTTGCGCGCATCGGTTGACGCCGCGAAATACGACACGATGAGTTGCGTCGAACTCAACCTAGCAATGGGCACCGTCGCCAGCGAGATCTCGCAGACGGCGATCGCCCGGGGCAAGGTTGCTCATGCGAATATCCCGACCTGGCTATGGGGCGGCCAGCGCGTCGCTTCCACCGTCGCTGCCCGCGAAAGCGCGAAGATCGAGCGGTTGCGGCAGCAGCAGGCTGCGATTGCAGCAGCCAGAAGCAGGAAATGTTGATTGCGCCGAGGCGCGGCGTTTGCCCGAGGTATCAACCCAGCTTTGCGTTCCCCAGTCGTCAGGCAGCTAACAGGCGCGTAACTGAAGATCCGGGGGTCTATCCATTGTAGAGTTCTTCTGCGCGGTCAGGATCGGCCTGATGAAGACTCGCGTCTTTTCGGGAGCAGGAAACCATCCCTTAGCAACTCCAAGGCGTCGAGCGCTTCCTCATCCTGCAAATTGGTCAGAGGCACTTCGTCCACGAAGACAACCGTCTCGTCGTCTATGTCGTAGACTTCCCAAAGCCCGTCCTTGATTCTCCGAATGGCATGTCGGCGCTCCATAAGCGAAAGCTAATTGAGTCTCGAAAATAGTGGGTGGAAAAAATCGAACAACGCCGACATTAGCGGTGGAAAACTTGGGAGCGCTCTCACGCGAGGTGGTTTGAGGACGTTCCTGGAAAGTGCGGCGGCCCAGCGGCTTGGTAGATTACTGGCAGCGGTAGGCCGCTGGGCCTGACCAGCGGCCATGGGGGAGGCTCTCGCCGGCTGACGAATACATGCGCTCAAGCCGATTCGAGCGAAACATGCGAATGAATTATGACAGGGCCTAAATTCTTCGGCACGGCGCGTTTCTCGCTGCGCAGCCAAATGTGTCCGAAAATGGGGGTGCTCGAATGGATCGATAGATCTGGCACGGCGGCAAAACGCCGGGCAGGCAAACAAGCAGCCGGCATTTGTCCCGATCTGGAGCCACTCCGATCCGGATCCATCAATGCGGTGGATCGCAATTTCAAACCCTGTGCTGCGGCAAGGTGATCCCAGTTTTGGGGTTGGCCACAGCATTCCTGTTGCACTTTCGACAATCGCCGCCACCAAACGGTTACAAGAGAGGGCCATGCTGGCTTGTCTTAACCAGGAGGTAACCATGACCTTGACGTACAAGGCGGTTCAGGAAGTGCTCCGAAAAGCCGGCATTGTCATGAGCAAGAAGGGAGGAGTTCACCGCATAAACTTCTTCAGCGGTCTGGAAGAAACCGCCTACTACACGACAGATCTTCAGGATGTCCTTGACAAAGGCTTGGTGATGGCGAGCGGAAGGCCGCGATCAAGCGGCTACCTCAGGTCGGTCGAAGAGCGGCGGATGGCGGCGAGGGCGCATCTGGCAAGTGTGCCCCCGCTGATGCGCCTCGTGGTAAATCGCGAAGGCAGGATCGCCGACTGATCCCGAGGCCGAGAAGAATTATGGGCGGATACCGCGAGCGCGGTGTCGTTGCGAATTGAAGCAACGATTCCGACAACGAAAGTTCGCCGCCGACGTAAAGTTTTCAAAGATGTATGTGGTTTCGGCTAGCTATCTGGTACGCCCAAGGGGAATCGAACCCCTGTTACCGCCGTGAAAGGGCGGTGTCCTGACCGCTAGACGATGGGCGCGCTCAGATGTGAGCGGTTTATAGTTGCGTTGTTTGAAACCGGCAACCCGTATGCCGCCGCCTGCGACAACTTTTTTCGATGGCAGCAAACCCCCCGATTTCGCGGCGTTATCACGGTTGCGCGCCGCATCGCATGTTTGTCTACGCGAACGGCCCCCCTCGGATTTCTTTAAACCGGAAAAGAACTAGCCGCGCCGGCGGCAGCGCCAGTTCCAGTCGCGCTCCGGGCCGACGTCGACGTGAACGGATTCAGTATGGCAGTAGGTGCCGACGCCGCCACGGCCGGGCATGGTGCGGATATAGTTCGCCAGATCCCATTTCGAAACGCCTGGAACCTGGATGTCGGCGGCGGCGCAATACATGTGCAGCGAATTCTTGGCGCCATTGGCGCGGCGGTTGCGGGCCGGGTCGCGATAGCCCGAGCTGACGACCATCTTCCTGCCGTAGTGACCCTCGATCGTCTTCAGCACCCGGACCAGCGACGGCTTCAGGCAGGCGACGTCCACGCTCTCGTTCTGCTTGAGAAGGCCGTTGGGCGCTAGCCGGGCAAGACCGGCGGCGGACGCCACCTGATAGGAGCCGCCCGAACCTCCGTCCTCGTTGAGATCGACGTCGCTCTCGTCGTCGATGCCGGATTTGCGCTTGATCTCGAACAACGCCGTCTGGCGCACGCCGGGCAAGG
Organism: Mesorhizobium sanjuanii; assembly: GCF_002529485.1. NCBI lineage: Bacteria > Pseudomonadati > Pseudomonadota > Alphaproteobacteria > Hyphomicrobiales > Phyllobacteriaceae > Mesorhizobium > Mesorhizobium sanjuanii. Next base: position 30,052 of record NZ_NWQG01000038.1, on the reverse strand, counting down.
CATCGGCACCGGTGATGTGGTTGCTATCGTCGCCGAAGGCAGCCAGTTGCACCGGTTTTTCGGCCGCAGTGGCCGAGGCCAACGTGACGGTCGGCTTTGCCGGTGGCGGCGTCGCGGCCTTGGGCTGCACGGTGGCGGCGTGTGCGACAGCGGGTTGCTCGCCTGACCGTGCATTGAGCACCCGAGACGGGGCGGCGGAGGCGGGCGTGGCGCTGAAGAATGAGGCAAGGAAGCTTTTCTTCGGCGCTTGCGGCTGCGGCTCGCCGGCGGTCACATAGACTGGATTGTCCATGACCGGAGCGGCACCTTCCGGCTTCGGCGTGGCGGCGCCCGCATCGGCCGTCTGTGACTTCTTCACAGCGGCGCCAGCCTGTTCAGCCGTCTGCCCGGATTGCTCCAGTGGCTGCGGCGTGTGGCCTGCAATCGTCTCGGCGTCAGCGGGAATAGCCACCGGGAAGCCGGCGTCGGGCTTGGCCCCCGGCCTGGTCACTGGCACATAGGCCACCTGTTCGGGAAGGGCCGCGTCGCCCTCGGCCGTAGTCGTCATTTGTGAAGTCGTCACCTGCGACGACGAATCGACAGCGGCGACCTGGTTGGCGCCGGAAGCGGTGCTGATATCGGCTGATGTCGCGTTGTAGCCCGGCATGCCAACGGACAAAGTAGGGTCACCGGCGGAGGTGCAGGACGCCAGGAGCACGGAAAAAAGCGCTGCCACAATAGCGCGGCTTTCTCCCTTCGCGAGGCGCGATCCTACTGATTTCAAAATAAAATTCCCCCTCGATGTCCGACCGGTACGTCATTGGCGCGACGTCTGGATGTCTCGCCTAAATGCTCCTTGTTTCCCCGACCGGAAACGAGACCTGTGTCAAATCCGCAAGCCTGAAGGTAATTCGACGGCAAGAGCTGAATCAGAGCCGCTTGAGGGTTGACGACACCATTTCGTCCTCTTTTGGCGGCGCGTCAACTCACCACACATTACAGAAGGTTACACACGCACCCTGACATAGGTGCCGGGAGCATCGCCCAAGGTTTTCATATGCTTGCCGGGTTTGCGGGCGGGAACTCTGGTGTTGTCCCGGGCCTCGATCCAGCGTTGCCAGTGCGGCCACCAGGAACCGGGATGGTCAGTGGCCTTGGCGACCCACTGGTCAAAGTCACCGGTTGGCTTGCCGCCCGTCCAGTAGTGATATTTCTGCGCCGCCGGCGGGTTGACGACGCCGGCGATATGGCCGGAGCCGGCCATGACATACTCGACCTCGCCGCCGAAATATCGCGAGCCGAGGAATACCGAGAGCGCTGGCGCGATGTGATCTTCCTTCGAAGCGAGATTGTAGACCGGGATGGTGATGTCCCCGAGCGAGATCATGCGGCCGGCCAGTTCCATCATGCCTTGCGACAGATTGTTCTCGAGATAGCAGTTGCGCAGGTAGAAGGAATGGTTGGCGGCGCCCATCCGGGTCGAATCGGCGTTCCAGTAGAGCAGGTCGAAGGGCAGGGGATCCTTGCCCCGCATATAATTGTTGACGACATAGGGCCAGATCAGGTCGCCCGAGCGCAGCATGTTGAAGGCAGTCGCCATCTTGGTGCCGTCGAGATAGCCCTTCTCGCTCATCGATTTCTCGACGGCCGCGACCTGCTCCTCGTCAACGAATACTTTCAGGTCGCCGGCATGGGTGAAGTCGACCTGCGTGGTAAAGAAGGTGGCCGATTTGATGCGGTCGTCGCCTTCCTGCGCCATCAGTGCGAGAGCTGCCGCCAGCAGCGTGCCGCCGACGCAATAGCCGATGGCGTTGACGTCTCTCTCGCCGGTGGCCTTTTCGACCATGTCGAGGCCGTATTGCAGGCCCTCCCTGATATAGGCCTCCCAGCTCTTGGCGCCGTGCCGCTCATCCGGGTTGATCCAGGAGATGACGAAAACGGTGTGACCCTGTTCGACCGCCCAGCGGATGAAGGATTTTTGCGGGTTGAGATCGAGAATGTAGAACTTGTTGATCCATGGCGGGCAGATCAAAAGCGGTCGCTTGAGCACGGTCTCGGTCACCGGGTCGTATTGCAGGATCTCGGCGACATCGCTGCGGCCCACCACCTTGCCGGGCGTCGTGGCGAGGTTCTTGCCGATCTCGAAGGGCGAGTAGTCGGCCTGCCTCAGTTTCAGGTCGCCCTTGCCGGCGGCGATGTCCTCGGCCAGCATCTTCATGCCGCGCACCAGGTTTTCACCATTCGAGGCGATGGTCTCGCGAAACAGTTCCGGATTGGTCAGGATGAAATTCGACGGCGAGATGGCGTTGGACACCTGCTTGACGTAGAAACTGGCCTTGTGGCGGGTGTGCTCGTCCAGGCCATCCGCGTGCTCGACCAGTTCGGTCGCCCAGCGTGAGGTGACGAGATAGGCCTGCTTCAAAAAATCGAAAAAAGCGTTGCGGCCCCACTCCGGATCCTGGAAACGCTTGTCGCCACGCTCGGGCTTGACCGCGTCGTCGGTATCCTGGCCGTCGGCGCTGATGCGCTGGATGGCATTGGCCCAGACAGTCATGTAGCCGGAAAACAGCCGCGTCTGCGCTTCCAGCGCCCGCTGCGGGTCGGAAAGCCAGTATTCGCTGAGCTTGGAGAAGGTTTTTACCATGTCGACGACCGGCTCGGCGACATGATCGCGCACATCGCCCTTTTCGCGCGGCTCGGCCCAGGCGGAAGCTGCCTTGCCGGCCTGCTCGATCATGCGCGCCATGTTCAAGGCGAAGCGTTCCGGGTCCTTCACCAGATATTGCTCAACGGTCGAGCGCTCGTCATCTTCCGCTTTGCCCGAATCGGGTGTTTTGGACATGGTGCCGGGGTTCCTCCCGAAGCGTTTTCTTGACATATTATCATGGGACATCCGGCAGGGTCCAACGCGCTCTACCCCGGATGCCAAGGAAACAATATGACAATTAATATTGGCGAAACTGTTTTTTCCGGCACCGGTCGTTTTTGCCGCATCGGCGTCGCGGTCGTCTTGCTGGCGATCGCTGGCTGTTCGAGCACCAATATCGAGGGCGCCACGCCGGTTGCGACCGCCGAAGGGCCGAAGGACACCGGCACCTATCCGAACCTCAACGTTCCGCCGCAAGTGGCGGCCGAGCAATTCACCGAAGCGGAAAAGAACGCCAAGCTCGCCCAGTTGAAGGCTGACGAGCAGGGGCAGGGCTCGAAGGGCGGCGCGGTCAAGGTGACCAATCCAGCGACGCTGAACGCGCTGGCAAAGCAGCATGGGCCAGATACGCTGAAGCAGATCGGAGCCAATTGCGACCCCGCTCTCGACCCTGACTGCAAATAGGCCTATATCGCGCCACCGAAAACGGTCTTTGCCAATTGTCTGGAACTGCCATGGAAGAATTTCACAAGGTCCGCCGGCTTCCGCCTTATGTTTTCGAGCAGGTCAACCGGCTGAAGGCCAGCGCCCGTTCGCGCGGCGCCGACATCATCGACCTTGGCATGGGCAATCCGGACCTGCCGACGCCCAAGGCCATCGTCGACAAATTGTGCGAGGTCGTGCGCGATCCGCGCACGCATCGCTATTCGTCGTCGCGCGGCATTCCGGGCCTGCGTCGCGCCCAGGCCAATTACTATGCCCGCCGTTTCGGCGTGAAGCTCGACCCGGACAGCCAAGTGGTGGCGACGTTGGGGTCGAAGGAAGGCTTCGCCAATATGGCGCAGGCGATCACCGCGCCTGGCGACGTGATCCTGTGCCCCAATCCGACCTATCCGATCCACGCTTTCGGCTTCATCATGTCGGGCGGCGTCATCCGCTCGCTGCAGGTCGAGCCGGATGACGGCTTCATTCCGGCGCTCGAACGCGGCATCCGCCATTCGATCCCTAAGCCGCTGGCGCTGATCCTCAATTATCCTTCGAACCCGACAGCGCTGGTCGCCTCGCTCGATTTCTACAAGGACGTCGTCGCCTTCGCCAAGAAGAACGACATCATCATCCTGTCGGACCTTGCCTATTCGGAAATCTATTTTGACGGCAATCCGCCGCCCTCGGTGCTGCAGGTGCCGGGCGCGATCGAGGTGGCGGTCGAATTCACCTCGATGTCGAAGACCTTTTCCATGCCCGGCTGGCGCATGGGGTTCGCGGTCGGCAACGAACGGCTGATCTCGGCGCTGACGCGTGTAAAATCCTATCTCGACTACGGCGCGTTCACGCCGATCCAGGTGGCGGCGGCGCATGCGCTGAACGGCGACGGTGCCGACATCGCCGAGGTGCGCGACATCTATCACAAGCGCCGCGACGTCATGGTCGACGCCTTCAGCCGGGCCGGCTGGACCATTCCGGCACCGGCGGCGTCGATGTTCGCCTGGGCGCCGATACCCGAACCGTTTCGTCATCTCGGCTCGCTTGAATTCTCCAAGCTTCTGATCGAACACGCCGATGTGGCGGTGGCGCCGGGTGTCGGCTTCGGCGAGCATGGCGACGATCATGTGCGCATCGCGCTGGTCGAGAACGAGCACCGGATCCGCCAGGCGGCGCGCAACATCAAGCGCTTCCTGGCGTCCAGCGCCAAGCAGCCGAACAATGTGGTGCCGCTCGCCGCGCATCGCTGAGTTTGACTGACATCATCGAACCGAATTTTGAGGGGCGTCGCCGGACATGGCTGAAGCGTTGCGTGTTGGAATTGCCGGTCTCGGCACCGTCGGCGCGTCGGTGGCGCGCGTGCTGCGCGACAAGGCGGCGGAACTGACGCGCCAGTGCGGACGCGACATCGTCGTGTCGGCGGTTTCGGCCCGCGATCCAAAGCGTGACCGCGGCGTCGACCTCGGTGCGGCCAAATGGTTCGACGACGCGACGAAGATGGCGCAGACCGCCGATATCGATGTCTTCGTCGAGTTGATCGGCGGCGACGAGGGGGCTGCGCGATCGTCGGTGAAAGCGGCGCTTGAATCCGGCCGCCACGTCGTCACCGCCAACAAGGCGCTGCTCGCCAAGCACGGCGTGGCGCTTGCCGAGATCGCCGAGAAGAAAGGCGTGCTGCTCAACTACGAGGCGGCGGTGGCCGGTGGCATTCCGGTCATCAAGACGATGCGCGAGGCGATGGCCGGCAATTCGGTGACCCGCGTCTTCGGCATCCTCAACGGCACCTGCAACTATATCCTGACCCGGATGGAGGCCGAGGGCCTGTCGTTCGACGCCTGCCTGAAGGATGCGCAACGGCTGGGTTATGCCGAGGCCGATCCGACCTTCGACATCGAAGGACACGATACCGCGCACAAGCTGTCGATCCTGACCAGCCTCGCCTTCGGCACGAAAATCGCCGCCACCGATATTTATATGGAAGGCATCTCCAACATCAGCCAGGCAGACATCCGCGCGGCCGGCGATCTCGGCTACCGGATAAAGTTGCTCGGCGTTGCCCAGCGCACGGAAAGCGGCATAGAACAGCGCGTGCATCCGACAATGGTGCCGACGGCCTCGGTCATCGCGCAGGTGCATGGCGTCACCAATGCCGTCGCGATCGAAACCGATATTCTGGGTGAACTCCTGCTCTCCGGTCCGGGCGCCGGCGGCAATGCCACCGCCTCGGCTGTCGTCGGCGACATTGCCGACATCGCCAAGAGCCGGCCGGGTTTCCAGCACGGTCCGGTGTTCGGCCGGCCGACGAAGGAGTTGAAGCCCTACAAAAAGGCGCAGATGCGCAGCCATGCCGGCGGCTATTTCATCCGGCTGACCGTGCATGACCGTATCGGCGTCTTCGCCGCGATAGCGAAGCGCATGGCCGACAACGACATTTCGCTGGAATCGATCGTACAGCACGCCGCCGGCCCGGAAACCGAAGCCCAGAAGACGGTCATCCTCGTTACCCATGAGACGACCGAGGCTGCGGTGCGCAAGGCCGTCGACGGCATCACCAAGGACGGCCATCTGACCGACAAGCCGCAAGTGATCCGTATCGAGCGGGCGGGTTAATCCACCCGGACTTGCGGCTGCAGTCGCTTGGCAGCGATCAATCGGAACGAATTTCAGCTCGCGCCGTTCTCCTCAGGTCCGCAACCCTGAGGAAACGAACAATGGCCGAAGCTTCGAAGCCCGACAGCTCCAACATTGACGATATTCAGAAGTCGCTGGAAAAACAGATCGCCGACCTGCGCAAGGAGGTCGCCAAGATCAATAAGAGCATTTCGGAACGCGGCGCTGAATTGGTCGCCGATGCCGAGGAGCAGGCATCCGGAATGTACGATAGCGCTGCTGCTCGCGCGACGCGAACCGCGCAGCAATTGCGCACTCAAGCCCATGCGGTATCTGAAGCGGCGCGGGAAAATCCAGGCACAACAACAGCGCTGGTTGGCATGATCGGCCTGCTTGGTTTCCTGGCAGGAATGGCTGTCGGGCAAGCCATGAACGACACGCCGAGGCGATGGTATTGATCCAGTTTTGAGAAGGCCGGCTTCGCCGGCCGCTTCTTTCTGCATATCATTTTCAGGAGGGCGCCATGGCTTCATCCATGTTGATAAGCATTCTGATCACGTTCCTGGTGATCATCCTTGTTCTCTATCTGGTTCAGCGTCTTCCGCTCGATGCCAGGATGCGGCAGATCGCCCAGATCATCGTCATCATCATCGGTATTGTCTCGCTGCTCAAATACCTCGCAGTATTCTAGGCCCGGATAAACCCTATTCGCTCACTGACACATGCCGGTTCAGCGCGGCCGGGTGTGCCTCGGAATGCCTTCAATCGATTGATATCCTTGACTTTTCGAGAAATCGTCGAGCGGGTCTTGTCCTTGTCATGCTGGTTTGAGAAAAGGAGCACGCCTCTGGCGGGAGGCAATGTGACAACGAGGATTTCCACCGATGAATGTGGCCCAGAGCATCGTCGCCGGTCTTGACCGGATACTCACCATGGAACTGGTGCGCGTCACCGAACGCGCTGCGGTTGCGGCCGCCAGATTGCGCGGGCGAGGCGACGAAAAGGCCGCCGACCAGGTTGCAGTCGATGCCATGCGCCAGGAGCTCAACCGTCTCGCCATCAAGGGTACGGTGGTGATCGGCGAGGGCGAGCGCGACGAGGCGCCGATGCTCTATATCGGCGAAGAGGTCGGTTCCGGCAAAGGCCCGGCGGTCGATATCGCGCTCGATCCGCTTGAGGGCACCACGATCTGCGCCAAGAACCTGCCCAATGCGCTGGCGGTCATCGCGATCGCGGAGAAGGGCAGCCTGTTGTTCGCGCCCGATGTCTACATGGACAAGATTGCCATCGGCCCGGGCTACGCTGACGGTGTTGTCGATATCGACGCCTCGCCGGCCGAAAACATCGCCAGCCTGGCCAAGGCCAAGGGTGTGCCGGTATCGGAGATCACGACTTGCATCCTCGACCGGCCGCGCCATGGCAAATTGATCGAGGCAGTGCGCGCCACAGGCGCCGCGATCCGGCTGATCGGCGATGGCGATGTCGCCGGCGTCATCCACACCACCGACCCGGACGAGACCGGCATCGACATCTATCTCGGGACTGGCGGCGCGCCCGAGGGTGTGCTGGCGGCGGCTGCTCTGCGCTGCACCGGCGGCCAGATGCAGGGGAGGCTGATCCTCGACACGCCGGAAAAGGTGGCGCGCGCGGCGAAGATGGGCATCTCCGATCCCAAGCGCATCTATCGCACGCAGGACATGGCGCGCGGCGACGTGCTGTTCGCGGCAACCGGCGTGACCGACGGCAACATGCTGGCCGGCGTCAAATTCGGCCGCAATTCCATCACCACGCACACGATCGTGCTGCGCTCGTCGTCGCGCACCGTGCGCGAGATCAAGGCGCGCCACCAGGATCTGGAAAAGTTCTGATTCGCCAGATTTAGCCGTCGCATATTGTGAGAGCCGTCGCATATTGTGAGAAATGACAATTTGCAGACGGCGCGTCGCGTGACGGGCGAAAGACGTATTTTCCTCGATGTCAGGCAGTCGGCCACCGGTGTCTCCTGGGAGCACCGGTTGACCGAACGGCAGGACATGACCGCGCTCGCCATAGCGCAAGGCCACGGCGTGCCGGACATTGTCGCGCGCGTCCTTGCCGGGCGCGGCGTGAGTGCCGAGCAGACCGAACGGTTCCTCGATCCGACCATCCGCGACCTTTTGCCGGACCCGGCTTCGCTGACCGACATGGACAAGGCCGCCGCGCGCATCGCCGGCGCCATCATGGCCAGGGAGAAGGTGGCGATCTTCGGCGACTACGATGTCGACGGCGCGGCCTCGTCGGCGCTGCTCAAACGGTTCCTCGCGCATTTCTCGGTGCCGTCGGAGATCTACATACCGGACCGCATCTTCGAGGGCTATGGCCCCAATCCGGAAGCCATGCGCGAGCTCGTATCGCGCGGCGCGACGCTGATCGTCACCGTCGATTGCGGCACCAACAGCGCCGTCTCCATCGACGCGGCTAGGCAGGCCGGCGCCGATGTCGTGGTGCTCGACCACCATCAGGTCGGCGGGCCGTTGCCGGCGGCAAATGCGGTCGTCAATCCCAATCGCGAGGACGATCTTTCGGGCCAGGGCCATCTCTGTGCGGCGGGTGTCGTCTTCCTCACCCTGGTGCAGACGGCGAGGGTTCTACGCCGCCTGCTGCCGGACGCGGCGCCGCCAGACCTGCTTGCCCTGCTCGATCTCGTAGCGCTGGCCACTGTTTGCGATGTGGTGCCGCTCACCGGGGTCAACCGCGCCTTCGTGGTCAAGGGGCTGCAGATGGCGCGCCAGCAGCGCAACGAGGGGCTGGCGGCGCTGGCTCGGGTCTCGCGCATCGGCGAGCCGATCAGCACCTTCCACCTGGCCTATCTGATTGGTCCGCGCATCAATGCCGGTGGGCGCATCGGCGATGCAGCACTTGGCAGCCGTCTGCTGGCGACCGACGATCCGGTCGAGGCCGGCGCCATCGCCGAGACGCTCGACCGGCTCAATCAGGAGCGGCAGTTGATGGAGCAGGAGATGCTGGCGGCGGCGCGCGTCGAGGCCGATGCCGAGCTTGCCGGCGGCAGCGGTCCGGCCATTGTCGTCACCGCCAGCTCCAATTGGCATCCCGGCATCGTCGGCCTGCTTGCCTCGCGGCTCAAGGACCATGCGCGCCGACCGGCCTTCGCCATCGCCTTCAACGCCAATGGCGTCGGCACGGGTTCGGGCCGCTCGGTGTCGGGCTTCGACCTGGGACGGTTGGTCCGCGAGGCGGCCGACGCCGGGCTGATCGTCAAGGGCGGTGGTCACGGCATGGCCGCCGGCATCACCGTGGAGCGGGCGAAGCTCGGCGTGCTCAGGGCGTTCTTCGAGGAACGCGCGGCGGCGGACGTGTTCCGGCTGCAGGACGAGGAAAGCCTGGCCATCGACGGTGCGCTGTCCGCCGAGGGTGCGACGCTCGACCTGCTCGATGCGCTGGAGAGGGCGGGTCCGTACGGCGCGGGGCATGTCGCGCCGGTCTTTGCGCTGCCGCGCCACCGGCTGGTCGATGCACGGGCGGTCGGCACCAATCACATCCGCGCCGAATTACAGTCAGAAAGCGGCGGTCGCATCCAGGCGATCGCCTTTCGCGCCGTCGATACCGCACTCGGCGAATTCCTGTTCAAGAACAGGGGCAAGACGGTGCATGTCGCCGGTTCGCTGTCGGGCAATCACTGGAACGGCAACCGCACGGTGCAGTTCCGCATCGTCGATGCCGCGCGTGCATGAGTGTATTGCCTGACCTTTCCGAAAACCGGCGCCCGCTTTTCGCTCGCGCGGACCTTCGGTCCGGGATCCCGGTTTTAGGCCAGAACCGTCTGCAGCCTGGTCAGCTCTTCGATTTGGCTCATCGTCGCCTGATAGCCGATGCGGATCGCCTCGTCGGCACGGTGGAATTCGGTCAGGCCGATATGGCTGAGCTTAGGTTGCAGCGAAATGTCAGGCGGATCGCCGGCAAGCCGCGCGCGCGAAATGCGGTCCTGGATGATGTTGAAGGCTTCGACCATGACGCCGGTGATGCCGAGCCGGGACTGGTACCCAGTGTCGACCTGGCCGGCTCCCGGCGCATCCTTCTCGACGACCAGCTCGCCGGCGCTGTGCTTGATGACGGCGGCGCGACCGAACAGATCATAATGAAGGTTGACCGCGACGACGAGCGGCTGCTCATAGGCGCGGCAGACCGAGACCGGCACCGGATTGACCAGTGCGCCGTCGACCAGAACGCGCCCGTTGCAATTGACCGGTTCGAACACGCCGGGCAAGGCGTAGGAGGCGCGCATGGCAGTGGTCAGCGAACCGCTCGACAGCCAGATTTCATGACCGGTGCGGATCTCCGAGGTGACGCAGACGAACGGCTTCGGCAGATCCTCGAAACGAACCCCGGCAATGTGCTCGCGCAGCCTTGCATCGAGCTTCATGCCGCCGAACAGGCCGCTGCCGCGCAGATTGAGGTCGAGAAGACCAAAGATGCGCCGCCTGGTCAGGCTTCTGGCGAATTCTTCCAATTCGTCCAGCTTGCCTGAGAGATAGCAGCCGCCGACCAGCGCGCCGATCGACGTGCCGGCGATCATCGACACTTCTATGCCGGCCTCGTCGAGCGCGCGCAGCACGCCGATATGAGCCCAGCCGCGCGCGCAGCCACCACCCAATGCCAGCGAAATGCCGGTCTTCCTGGCAGGCTTCGTTTCAGAAGCGCCGCCGGACGAGGAGGGGCCGTTGGCTTCCCTGACATCCGGTCTGTTGCGCAATGACGCCCATTCGAGCATCACGATCTCCCTTGTCCCAGAGCGAATATAGAGGCGGGCCGTATCGAAATCATGAATATACGTGACGGCAAGGCGGCGAATGGTTCATATGGATGGTTCATTTGGGCTTTCGATACGTTTTTTCCGCATCGAACAGCGGCTTGCTGCCGTCGCTGGCAAGCGTCCCCTTGCCGTCGATCAACCCCACCGTCCGATAAAAGCAGGAACGCCGGCCGGTGTGACAAGTTGCGTCGTGGCCCAATACTTTGACGCGCAACCATATGGCGTCCTGGTCACAATCCGTGAGCATCTCGACGACATTCTGAACATTGCCGGAGGTTTCGCCCTTCTTCCACAGCGCCTTGCGCGAGCGCGACCAGTAATGAGCGATGCCGGTTTCTAGCGTCAGCGCCAGCGCCTCGGCGTTCATGTGCGCGACCATCAGCAGCATGCCGTCTTCGGCATCGGTAACGACGACGGTGACGAGGCCGCCGGCGTCGAAGCGTGGCGAAAAAACCGCGCCTTCCTCCAGTGCCTTCTTGTCCGATGGAGCTTTCGGGAATTCCACTGCCGACATCGCCGGTCCTTGTTTTGTACGACCGGCGGGCGCTGATCAGGCGCCGCCACGCACCATGGTGACGAAACGGACCTGCTCCTCTGGGGTGTCCTTGAAGACGCCGGTGAAGGTGGAGGTCAGGGTGGTCGAGCCCTGCTTGCGGATGCCGCGCATGGCCATGCACATATGCTCGGCCTCGAGCATGACGGCGACGCCGCGCGGATTGAGCACGTCCTGGATGACGCCGGCGATCTGCGCGGTCATCGCTTCCTGTGTCTGCAGGCGATGCGCGAAGATATCGACGACGCGCGCGATCTTGGACAGGCCGACAACCTTGCCGTCCGGCAGATAGCCGACATGCGCCTTGCCGATGATCGGCACCATGTGGTGTTCGCAATGCGAGTGGAAGGTAATGTCCTTGACGATGACGAGGTCGTCATAGCCGGCGACTTCCTCGAAGGTGCGGCCAAGCTCTTCGGCCGGGCACATGTCATAACCGTTGAACATTTCGCGGAACGCCTTGGTGACGCGCTTCGGCGTGTCGATCAGACCCTCGCGGTCCGGGTTGTCGCCGGTCCAGCGCAAAAGCGTGCGCACCGCAGCCTCGACCTCGGCTTCGCTCGGCCGGTCGGTAACCGGCTTTTCCATATAGGCGGACTGGGGCATGAGCTTCTTGATGACGGCATCCATTAAAGGCGTCTCCCGTAGTTCCTCTCCCGGGAGGAACGAATTGAACGGACCACGACCTTTCGTGCTTGGAAATCGCCCGGTTTCCAGCCCGCAAGCGGCGTGAACTGATTTGAACAAAGACATGGCCATTGGTTGCCTTGTCGATGCCCGACTGCCAGCATTATATATGGTCGTGCCGAGCGAATGAAAGACACATCAGCGGCAATCGCTGTTCGCGTGGCGGCGACAGATTGGAAAAATATGATCGACGACGTCTACAATGCGAAAATTCTGGGTTTTGCCGGAAACATCGCGCGGATCGGCCGGCTCGAACATCCCGATGCGACGGCGCGAGCGCATTCCAAACTGTGCGGCTCGACGGTGACTGTAGATCTGAAGATGGATGACGGCATCGTCACCGATTTCGCGCATGACGTGAAGGCCTGTGCGCTCGGCCAGGCGTCGTCCTCGATCATGGCGGAACACGTCGTCGGCGCCAGCGCGGATGAATTGCGCAGCGTGCGCGAGACAATGCTGAAGATGCTGAAGGAGAATGGCGCACCGCCGCAAGGCCGTTTCGCCGACCTCAGATATCTGGAACCTGTGCGCGATTACAAAGCGCGCCACGCCTCGACCATGTTGACCTTCGATGCCGTGGTCGACGCCATCGGCCAGATCGAGAAGAAGCGCGCGGAACAGGCTGCTTGATTCTACCCGTGCAGAGAGCGCCGGCTTTCGGCAAATTCGGCCCGGACCCAGTCGGCAAAAGCCTTGGCTGGCTCGGAAAGGTCATTCAGGTTTCTGGCGACCAGCCAGTAGGCGCCGGATGCGACATCGATGTCGAACGGCTTGATCAGCGCGCCGGACGCTATTTCTTCGCCGATCTGCAAAAGGTCGCCCAGCGCCACGCCATGTCCTAGCAAGGCTGCCTGCTTCGAAAGCGAAGCATCCGCCAGCATCGGGCCGCGTGCGGGCACAGTGTCGACAGCTACGCCGGCTGCTTCGAACCAGCGCGCCCAGCCCTGACGGTTTTCCTCGTGCAGCAAGGTGTAGCGACCAAGATCGATCGGGTTCTCCAACGGAGGGCCGGATGCAAGCAGTGCCGGTGACAGAACTGGTGAATCGACCATCGAGGCAAGCCGTTCGGCCTGGCTGCGTGGCCACGAGATGGCGTGCGCACTGAAGCGCAAGGCAAGTTCGGGCTGATCGCTGCGGAACTCGATCAATCTTGGGTCGACCTCTAGAGAAATGTCGATGTCGGGTCTCAACTCGCGAAATCGATTGAGCCGCGGCACCAGCCATACCGAGGCAAGCGACGGCTCGACGCTGACGCGAACCACGGATTGCGCCGGGACCACGGCCAATTCTGACAGCAGCCTGTCGATGTCATCGAAACTTCTCACCAGTTGATCGAGCAGCCGGCGGCCTGCCTCAGTCAGTTCGACGCGGCGATGATGGCGGAAGAACAAGGGCTGTCGCAGGAAGGTTTCCAGTTCCCGTATCTGGCGGCTGATCGCCGCTTGCGAAACGAAAAGTTCTTCGGCGGCGCGGCTGAAGCTCAGGTGCCGGCCGGCCGCCTCGAAACTTCTCAATGCCGTCAGTGGAAGCCGCCCGCGCTTCATTCGCATAACCCAGAGTTATCCGAGGTGGAAATTATACTCGTTTGAGGACGAAGGCCAGCAACGATCTAATCGCTGCCTAGAGGAGAAGCGGCCAATGAACGGATTTCTGGATATCCTCGGTAATGTGATGCGGATCGTGACGTTCCAGTACCAGCCGCCAAGACCGACGCGTATGGAGTCCGTTGGAAATTGGCGAACCGAAACAGGTTCACCTCAGCGGACTCACCCGACGGGCCGCGCGTATCCGCGCCATCGTTGAATGCCATCGACGAGCCAAAGAGACATTGTTTTCCCCGGCCAATGTCCACATCTATCGACGACAGGAAGACGATCCGGATCGCGATGAGCAACAAGCACCAGCACGCACATGCTGCATTGGCCGCACGGCGCGGGCGCAATTGGCCCGGTCCGTGGCGCAAGACGCCGGGCCGTGTCCTCGGCACGTCGCTGGTTCGGCTCTATCAACTGACGCTGTCCGGTTTTGTCGGCAATTCGTGCCGGCACTTGCCGACCTGTTCCGAATACGCGCATGAGGCGATCGCCCGCCACGGCCTGTGGGCCGGCGGCTGGATGGGGCTTTTCCGGGTGCTGCGCTGCGGGCCGTTCGGCACGCATGGCATCGATCGCGTACCGGAGGCACTGGCCGATCGCTATGTCTGGTTCATGCCCTGGCGGTATTGGCAGATAAGTAGGAAGCCCGGCGAATCCGGGGTCTGACTGCATCCACAGGATTTCAGCGCCGGCCGGTCTTTTACGAACTGGTAGGGTTAACATCAGCCTGCACAAAGACTGCGAATTTGAGACAAAATCGAGACAAGACGCCTCGCTAAGCCGCTTCTGATAATCCCTCCAGGTAAAGAGCTTTGCATGCGTCAGATCGACCGTCTTCCCTTCGTTTTCGCGATCGTTCTTTTTCTTCTGGCGTGGCTGCTTGGTTTTCCAATGCGGGCGCAGTCGGCGCCGCTTGGCGACGTCGAATGCACGCTGATCCAGGATGCGGTGAGCGGCGAGACGCTCCACCAGGATGGCGTTTGCGACCAGCGCTTCAGCCCGGCGTCGACCTTCAAGGTACCGTTGGCCCTGATTGGCTATGACTCCGGCATTCTGAGCGACGAGCACACGCCAAGCTGGGACTACAAGCCCGAGTTCAAGGCGGTGAAGCGGGACCGGAAAACCGTCGACCCCACGATCTGGGAGCGCGATTCCGTCCTCTGGTATTCCCGTGAAATCACGCGCCGGCTCGGAGCCGAGCGCTTTGCCGGATATGTCACGAAGTTCGGCTATGGCAACATGGATGTCTCCGGCAATGCCGGCAAGAATGATGGCCTCACCCGGTCCTGGGTGAATTCATCGCTCGAGATATCGCCTGCCGAGCAGACCGATTTCCTGCGTCGGCTGCTTGCCGGCAAGATGCCGGTTTCGGCCAGGGCGCATCAGATGGCCAAAGCGATCATTCCGAGCTTCAAGGCCGACGGGTGGACGGTGCAGGGCAAGACCGGCAGCACGAGACTCGGCAATGGCGGGACTGACAAACGCTCGCTTGGCTGGTTCGTCGGGTGGGCCGAGAAAGGCGACCGCCGGATCGTGTTTGCCCGGCTTGTGGTCGATACGCAGCGCACTGACATGCCGAAGGGCCTGGCGACGCGGGCCGCGTTCCTAAAAGAGCTGCCTGGCTTGATCAAATAAGTGGAACGAGCGCTTTACGGCGCCAGCATCTGCCCCTAAAAGGCTGCCGCCGCCGGACGCATCCGGCATTTGCCTTATGCATGCACCAAAACCGCTACACAGTTTGGGCGAATGCATTTCACCACCCGCGCTCGTTTGCGGGACTGGATAGGAGAAGAACGTGCTGAATTCCGTTTCCCTGACATTTCCCGATGGTTCCGTCCGCGACTACGACGCGGCGATGACTGGCTCCGGCCTAGCGGAATCGATCTCGAAGTCGCTGGCCAAGAAGGCCGTAGCCTATTCGATCGATGGCACGGTGCGCGATTTGTCCGACCCGCTCGGCAAGTCCGGCAAGATCGAGATCATCACCCGCGAGGATCCGCGCGCGCTGGAACTCATCCGCCACGATGCGGCACATGTGTTGGCCGAAGCTGTGCAGGAACTTTGGCCGGGCACGCAGGTGACGATCGGGCCGGTGATCGAGAACGGGTTTTATTACGACTTCGCTCGCAACGAGCCGTTCACGCCCGACGATTTCCCGGTGATCGAGAAGAAGATGCGCGAGATCATCGCGCGCAACAAGCCGTTCACCAAAGAGGTCTGGTCGCGCGACAAGGCCAAAAAGGTATTTGCCGACAAGGGCGAGCGCTACAAGCTCGAACTGATCGACGCCATCCCGGAGGACCAGGATCTCAAGATCTATGCCCAGGGCGACTGGTTCGACCTCTGCCGCGGCCCGCATATGGCCTCGACCGGGCAGATCGGCAACGCCTTCAAGCTGATGAAGGTGGCCGGAGCCTATTGGCGCGGAGACAGCAACAACCCGATGCTGACGCGCATCTACGGCACGGCCTGGGCCGACCAGGCGCAGCTCGATGCCTATCAGACGATGCTGGAGGAAGCCGAGAAGCGCGACCACAGGAAGCTTGGCCGCGAGATGGACCTGTTCCATTTCCAGGAAGAGGGGCCGGGCGTCGTCTTCTGGCACGCCAAGGGCTGGAAGATGTTCCAGAACCTGGTCAACTACATGCGCCGCCGGCTCGACGAGCAGGGCTATCAGGAGGTCAACGCGCCGCAGGTTCTCGACAAGGGCCTGTGGGAGACGTCGGGCCATTGGGGCTGGTACCGCGACGCCATGTTCAAGGTGACGGTCGCCGGCGACGATACCGACGACGACCGGGTCTTCGCGCTGAAACCGATGAACTGCCCGGGCCACGTGCAGATATTCAAGCATGGGTTGAAGTCCTACCGCGATCTGCCGGTAAAGCTTGCGGAATTCGGCAATGTGCATCGCTACGAGCCGTCCGGGGCGCTGCATGGGCTGATGCGCGTGCGCGGCTTCACGCAGGACGACGCGCATATCTTCTGCACCGAAGAGCAACTGGCCTCGGAATGCCTGCGCATCAACGATCTGATCCTGTCGACCTATGCCGATTTCGGTTTCGACGAGATCAGCGTGAAATTGTCGACGCGTCCGGACAAGCGCGTCGGCACCGACGAGGCGTGGGATCACGCCGAGGCGATCATGGGCAGTGTGCTGGAGACGATCCGCACACAGTCCGGCAATCGCATCAAGACCTCGATCAATCCGGGCGAGGGCGCCTTCTACGGCCCTAAATTCGAGTATGTGCTGAAGGATGCTATCGGCCGCGAATGGCAATGCGGCACCACGCAGGTCGACTTCAACCTGCCGGAACGCTTCGGCGCCTTCTATATCGGTTCAGATTCGGAGAAGAAACAGCCTGTCATGGTGCACCGCGCCATCTGCGGCTCGATGGAGCGCTTCCTCGGCATCCTGATCGAGAACTATTCCGGTCATTTCCCGCTGTGGTTCGCGCCATTGCAGGTTGTGGTGGCGACGATCACCTCCGATGCCGATGACTACGCTCAAAAGGTCGTTGCGCAGTTGAAGGCGGCCGGGCTCCAGGCGGAAGCCGATCTGCGCAACGAGAAGATCAACTACAAGGTCCGCGAGCATTCGCTGGCCAAGGTTCCGGTCATCCTCGTCTGCGGCAAGCGCGAGGCGGAGGAAGCGACGGTCAACATACGCCGCCTGGGTTCGCGCGATCAGGAATCGCTTGGTCTCGTCGAAGCCGTGAAGCTGCTTTCCGATGAGGCGGTCACGCCCGACCGCAGACGCCGCGCGGCCTGATCTCCTCAGAGTCACAACGAAATGGCGGTGGAGCGATCCACCGCCATTTTCACATCCCTGTCATGGCGTGAGTTTAACAAGTCGCAATGCTGAAGCTGAAACTGCGCGAAAGACCGTTTCCCGAACTTTCCTATGCCAGCCCGCATCAGCCGGCATTGACGCGCTGGTTCATCCATTCGATCGAAGGCCTGTCCGGGCGCGACCGCTATGCGGCGCTCTACGATTTCTGGCGCCGTCACGTGGTGCCGACCGGCGAGCGCGTGTTCAGCCGCATGCTGGAACTGATCGATGTCCGGGTGCGGACCGCCGATCAGTGGCCGCCGGCAAGGCTGCCCGACACGCCGTTGGTGATCGTCGCCAACCATCCCTTTGGCATCGGCGACGGCATAGCCGTTCTCTCGCTGGCCGAGCAGCTTAAGCGCCCGTTTCGCGTCATGATCCACAAGGATCTGCTCAAGATCAGCGAGATGGAGCCCTATTCGCTGCCGATCGACTTTTCCGAAACCAGGGACGCGCTCAAGAACAATATGGCGGTGCGCCATGAGGCGGTGCGGCTGCTGAAAGAGGGCGTTACCATCGTCGTCTTTCCGGCCGGCGGCGTTGCCACCGCGCCCAACGGGTTCGGCCGGGCGCGCGACCTGCCATGGAAGATGTTTCCGGCCCGTCTCGTGCAGGAGGCCAGGGCCGTGGTCATTCCGATGCATTTTTCCGGTCAGAATGGTCGGCTGTTCCATCTGGTCAGCGGTCCGATGAACATGGCCGAGCGTGACGGACGAGTGGCTAAATTCGTTGGCAAGGCCTCGCTGACTTTGCGCACATCCCTGCTCATCCGTGAGTTCGCGCGGCTCTCCGGCAAATCGATCGAGGTGCGTGTCGGCGACGCGCTGACCTGGGAAGAACTGGAGCCCTTGCGTGACCGCAAAGCGCTGCTCGACCGCCTCTATCGCGGCGTGTTCGATCTGGCGCCGGCCGAAGCGCGGCGGAAGAAGCTTCCGTTCCTGCAGGGGCGGACGAAGCTCGCGGCCTAAGGTGTGACTTTACGATTCAACGAAAAGTGAGAATCGCTTCAGTCCGCGCCTTCCTCGGGATCGATCGCTGAGGCTTCCGAGGCCAGGACCTCGATTTCCTTGTTCTGTCCAGCCACGACCGTAAAATCCTTCTGGTAGATACGGTCGCGATTCTTGGCGATGATGGTGTAGTCGCCCTCGGCCAGCACCATCGAGGCAAAGGCGCCGACGGTCTCCTTGATGGGATCGCCGGATTCGTTGAGCAACGACCATGAGGTGTCGGCGATTGCCTCGCCGCCGGCCTCACGGACCAGCTTCATGGTCATCTCCGCCGCGCGATGCTCGACGGTCGCTTCGGTCAGCTTGCCGGCCTCGACGCGGATGTCGGAGCGAATGACCGCATTCACCGCGCCGTAGGTCGAAACGACGTGGTAGACGCCGGCGTTCAGCCGCACGACGCTGTTCGGCTCGACGTCGGGTATGATCAGCGCACGGTCGCCATTGGCTTCGGCATGATCCTCGTAGATCGAAAAGCGCAGCTTTTTCGGCGGGATGCGCGCTCCGCCCGACAGCACGGCGTCGAGCTTGAGACCGCCGGCATCAAGCACCAGGCTCTCGCGCTTGGCGTCCTTGCCGACGGTGATGCGCTTGGTGGCGCCGGCCCGACCATAGGAGGCGTGGACCAGATAGCTGCCGGGCTCGAGCTGAAACACGGCGGTGCCGCCATGGGCGGAAGCGACCATCGGCAGCTTGCCGTCGCTTGCTGTTTCAGGCTTGAAGACACGCCAGACGATGCCGCGCGTGATGTCTGCCCCCTTGTCGGTCAGTTGCGCCGACAGCGTGATCGCGCCGCTGCTTCCCAAGGCCAGCGGTGTCTCTCTTTTCGGCGTCGCGTAGGTGGAAATCCCGGGAAGCTTCAGATTGCCGATGCCGTCCGCATCCTGCGCGATGGCGGACCCGATCGGCACCATGGACAGTGCCACACCGAGCCAGACCAGGAAAAGACGCAGCATCCCCTCAAACATGCCTTGCGTTGAAGCCCAAGGCGGTGGCAATTTCAAGGCTTAAGAATCCGATGCGCTTCTGCCGGGCCATGTTTCGGTCTAAAGGATTCTTGCCGTCCCGGCGCGTCCGCGCCACTGCCCAAGCCGCCCGATGTCGCGATGGCGTGCTTCAGCTCAAATTCCAGGAGACTTGCACCCATGGCGTCGCCGATCATCGACTTTCTGCTGACCCGAAATTCCGCGCCGATCCCGGAGTTGAAGGAGCCGGCGCCCAGCGAGGCCGATATCGCGACCATGATTGCCGCTGCTACACGGGTGCCGGACCATGGCCGGCTGGAACCCTGGCGCTTCATCCTCTACCGGGGCGAGGCCCGCGTCGAGATCGGCAAGAAACTGGCAACTCTTGCTGAACAGCGCGAGGGGCCGCTGCCCGAAGGCCGCCGCAACCAGGAACTGGCACGCTTTTCGCGCGCGCCGCTGGTGGTCGGCGTGGTGTCGAGCCCGAAGGAGAACCCGAAAATCCCGCAATGGGAAATGTTCCTGTCCGGCGGCATGGCGGCGATGAACCTGATGATATCGGCCAATGCGCTGGGCTACGGCACCAATATGATCAGCAACTGGTATTCCGACGTGCCCGAGGGCAGGGCGTTGCTGGGGCTGGCGCCGCATGAGCGCGTTGTCGGCTTTGTCCATATCGGCTCCTATCAAGGGCCAGCGCCGGAGCGGCCACGCCCGGATGCGGCGAAACTCTATGCCGACTATCAGGGACCCTGGGTGGAATAGAGATGTTCTACGAGCCGTTGAAAGGGCACGGGCTGCCGCATGATCCGTCCAAGGCGATCGTGGCGCCGCGCCCGATCGGCTGGATCTCGACAGTGGATGGGCAAGGCAGGATCAATCTCGCGCCCTATTCCTTCTTCAACGCCTTTTCGACCCGGCCCTTCCTTGTCTGGTTCTCGTCCGAAGGCGAGAAGGACAGCGCCACCTTTGCCGAGGAAACGGGCGAGTTCGTCGCCAATCTGGTCAGTCGCGAGTTGGCCGAGAAAATGAACCGGACGGCTGTCGACGCGCCGCGCGGCATCAGCGAATTCGGCTATGCCGATCTGGCCATGGCGCCGTCGCGCCTTGTCGCGCCGCCGCGCGTGGCGGCAGCGCCCGCGGCGCTCGAATGCCGGGTGACCGAGATCCTTCGCCCGAAAGCGCTGGACGGAACATCGACGGGCGCGGTCGTGGTGGCCGGCGAAGTCGTCGGCGTCCATATCGACGATGCGTTCCTGAACGACGGCAGGTTCGATATCGTCAAGGCGGGCAATGTCGGTCGTCTCGGATATATGGACTATTCGAGCGTCAACGAGATCTTCTCGATGCGCCGGCCCCGTTGGGAAAAAGAATAGGGCTGGGGAAGATCAGGCCAAAACCCCGGCTGCCCTGGCGCGTGCCAGAAGCCGTTCGGCGAGCCGGAGATGCGGCCGGTCGTACATCTTGCCATCGATGCCGACGACACCGGGGTTTCCCGCCGCCTCAAATGCGGCAACCAGGGCAGCGGAATGCTGAACGGCCTCAGCCGATGGCGTGAAGGCGGCGTTGATGACCGGCACTTGCGCCGGATGGATCGCCATCTTGCCGGTGAAGCCGTCACGCTCAGCCTCGGCGCATTCGGCCTCGAAGGCGGCCATATCGCGAAAGCCGGGGAAGACCGTGTCGATCGCGGCGACCTCCGCCGCGCCCGCGGCAAGGATGGTCATGGTTCGGGCAAAGCGAAAGACATCGGTGTAGCGGCCGTTTCCGTCGCGCGCCGTGCGGGCACCGATCGCCGCCGACAGATCCTCCGCCCCCCAAGTGATGCCGGCAAGCCGCGCGCTGGCCTTGGCGTAGGTCGCGGCCGCCAGCACGCCCGCCGCCGTTTCGGTGATGATCGGCAGAATTCTTATCGCGCCGTCCGGCAGGCCGTTTTCGGCTTCGTGGACCCTCAGTTTTGCCGAAAGCTGCTGGACATCCTGACCGCCGTTCGACTTCGGCAGCATGATGCCGTCGGGTTTGGCCTGAACAAGTGCCGCGAGATCGTCGTCGGTCAGTCCGCTCGACAGATCGTTGACCCGGACATAGATCGCGGCCGTGGTCCGATGCCGATGGGCGGCAATGAAGTGAGCCGCCAGGTCGCGCGCTGCAGGCTTGTTCCCGGGCGCCACGGAATCCTCAAGGTCGACGATGACCGCGTCGGCGCCAGCGCCAAACCCCTTCTCCAGCTTCTTTTCCGAGTCGCCGGGAACAAAGAGCAGCGAACGCATCCGTCAGGCCGCCTTCTTCATCATCATCGCTTGCCTCGTGCATTTAGCAACGAGCACGTCATTCTGGTTGTAGGCGCGGTGTTCGAACTCGACGATGCCGCGGTCGGGCTTCGATTTCGATTCCCGCGCCGAGATTACCGTGGTCTCGACGCGGATGGTGTCGCCATGGAAGACCGGATGTGGAAACACCGTCTCCTTCATGCCGAGATTGGCAATGGTGGTGCCGACAGTGATGTCGTTCACCGAAATGCCGATCATCAAGCCCAAAGTGAACAGCGAATTGACTAGCGGCTTGCCCCATTCGCTTTTGGCGGCGAAGTCGAAATCGATATGCAGCGGCTGTGGATTCAGCGTCATCACCGAAAACAGCATGTTGTCGCTTTCGGTGACGGTCTTGCGCAGCGTGTGCTGGAAGACACGGCCGACAACGAATTCTTCCAGATAAAGGCCGGCCATGTGTCTATCTCCTCCACTGCCCAGGGGTTGATAGGCGCTGCAAACTAAGCTCGCAAGCCAGTTAACAAACATGGTGAACCGTTCGTAAACCATTTCTGCCTACGGTCTACCCAAGAGCGGGAACGGACTCGGGCTGGGGGCGCAGCGGACGGCATGGTTGTTTCGCATTTCCTGAAATGGATTGACACCGCGCGGGTCTCGGAACGCGCCGCGGCGGCCAGCGCGCTGGCCCGCGCCTACATCAATTCCGATCTGCCTTTCGAGGATCGCTGCGCTGCCGAGGCCGCACTGACGCTGCTGCTCGACGACGCCTCGTCGAAGGTGCGACTGGCGCTTGCCGAGGCGTTGTCGATGAGCCATCACGCGCCGCTGCAGATCATCAGCGCGCTGGCGTCCGACCAACCGGAAGTGGCCAGCCTGGTGCTGGCGCGTTCGCCGCTGCTCACCGATGCCGATTTGATCGACCGGGTCGCGAGCGGCCAGAAGGCGACGCAGAAATTGATCGCCGACCGGCCTGTCGTCTCGATGGCGGTGGCGGCGGCGATTGCCGAGATCGGCGAGCCGGAAGCCTGCGCGATGCTGCTCGCCAACAGTGGCGCCGACATCGCTTCGCTAAGCTTTCGCCGCATGGCCGAGCGGCATGGCCATTTGCCTCAGATACGCGAAGCGCTGATATCGGACGCACGGCTACCGGCCGACTGCCGGCATATGCTGCTGATAAAAGTTGGTGAAACCCTCAAGGGGTCGCCGCTGGTGCTGGCGCTGATGGGCCCGGCAAGAGCTGAACGCCTCATGCGCGACGCCTGCGTCAGGGCTTCAGTGACGCTGATCGAAGGCACGCGCCAGGAAGAGCACGCAGCCCTGATCGAGCACCTGCGCCTGCGTGGCGACCTGACGGCAAGCTTCCTCATTCGCACCATCGCGCATGGCAAGGTCGATTTCTTCGGCTCGGCGCTGGTTGCGCTCAGCCAGCAGTCGGAACAACGGGTGAGGGCGCTGCTGGCCGGTGGGCATGATGTGGCTTTGCAGGCGCTGTTCCGCAGCGCAGGGCTTGCCGCTGCCATCCACGCGATCATCCTGCGCGCGCTGAAGATCTGGCGCGAGGTTGCCAATGGCAAGCGCATCGCCGGCGTTCAGGAAGTAAGCTGGCTGATGTTGAAGGAACTGGGCGGGCAGTCGGCGCAAGGCGATCTCGCCGGGTTGGTGAGGTCGATCCATCTCGAAGCGCTGCGCGAAAATGCGCGAGGTCATGCGCTCGCAATCGCGGCAGCTTAGATCTTATCCTTCGCGAAAAAATCCGGAAAGTCCTCCAGCGCCGCGGCGATGATGCGCAGCGAAGCCGCAACTTGCAGCATCTCGGCCGCGTCGCTGCGCTCGGCGATACCCGTCGCATATTGCCTGGCGACGGCGATCGTTGCCACCTGCCGCTCACCTGGCCCATGAAACAGCAGCTCGCGCGCCAGCCCGCGCAGGAAATTGGTGATCGAGAGCGCCGTTTCCGATGGGATCTTGGAATTCTGCTGCGCCGCGCGCAGCCGCAGAATCTCCAGCCCGACGGTGACAGTGGCGATGCTACTGCCCAGGGCGGCGTCGCCTTTCTTGCCGACGCGCTGCAATAGCGGCATCAGCTGGTTGATCCGGTCGTAGGCAAGGCTTTCGAAAGCGGATCGCGGTGGCACACGCTCGTGCAGGCAAAGCCTTGCCAGATCTTCCCGCATGGCCTGCAGGATGCGGTTGGCGGCAATCCAGGGATCGGCCGGCAGCACGACGATGAAAACACCGATAGCGAGCAGTATGCCGACCAGGATCGACGCCGAGCCGGCGAGGAATGGCAGGGGGTCGTAGGTCATCGCCTGATGTGGGCTGAGGAAGGCGAGAAAATTGATGGCAAAGGCGGTGGCGACACCGACATAGCGCGGATTGGCCATGCCAAGTGCGGCCGCACAAGGATCGGCACGACGAAGAGCGCGAACCAGCCGAAGCCGGGCAAGGCAGGTAGTGCTATCTGGCCGACGAGAAACGCGAAAGGCAGGGCCAGCAATGTCCCGGTGAAGAAGCCCCAGGCCGACTGGACGGGATCCGGGCGGGCGGCAAACAGGCTGGAGACGACGGCGACGAGAATGACCGTGCCTGCCGCCTCCGACCATTTCGTCGTGAGCCAGAAGGTCGCCACCAGCAGCGTGGCAAGGGTGGCGCGCACGGCATTGCGCCAGGCTGCATGATAGTCGCGATGCACGACCAGCGCCGGCTGCCGCCGCTCGCGGGAAGGTCCAGAAACGGGCGAGCGCAACGCATCCAGGCCACGCAGCACCTGCTTCAGCGCCTCGGCAAAATCGGCGGCAATGGTGAGGCGGGTTACTGTGCCGAGCTTGTCGCCTCCAGGCTCGGTTGCCGGCGCCTGCCGTGCCTCGCTGGCGATCGAGTCCAGCCGCGCCACCCAGGGAGATGTGTCGTCCAGCGCGCCCGGCCTGGTTGCAAGTTCGCCGACAAGCGCCTGCAGTTTGCTACGCACGGGAACCAGTGCGGCGTTCTTCGGTGCGGCATGGGAGTGCAGCGCGCGCGCCGCCGACAGCGCCCAGAGCAACTGCCCGATCGTGCGCCTGACCGGGTGAGCACGGGTGGCGAAGCTTGGCGCTTCGAGCCTCGCATAGGTGCGCATCTCGGCGAGCGTCTGGGCATCAGCGATCAGTTTGCGCTGGAGCGCCACTAGCGTTGCCGCATCGCCGCCGGAAAAGGCGCCTCCGGCATAAGTGGCAAGGTCGAGAATGCTGCGCTTCAGCCTGGAGATGATAGCGTCGGCCGCCAGTTTCGGCAGGATCAGTCGGCTGGTCAGGCCGGCGCAGACGATGCCGAGCACGATCTCGGCGCAGCGTGCCATGGCGAGATCGAGGACCAGGTGCGGCTGCCCGAACGCGGGCAGGCCGATGATCATCGCCGTATAGCCGGCGAGTGCCGCGCCATAGGCTTCCGGGTTGCGCAGCAGCGACGAAACCAGCGTGCAGAGCCCGATCCAGATCGCCAGGATAGTGACCAGCAGCCAGGGATTGGCGCCAAAAAGGGAGGTGATGCCGATCGCCGCCAAGCCGCCAGCCAGCGTGCCGAGCAGCCGGTAAAAGCCCTTTGCCAACACCATGCCGGCGACCGGCTGGGCGACGATGAACACCGTCATCATCGCCCATTGCGGGTGGTCGAGCTTGAGCACGTAGGCTGAAAGAAGCGCGATCAGCCCGGCCGAAACCGTGCGCAGGGCAAAAATCCAGTCCGAGCGTGTTGGTCGCGTGAGGCTGGCAAACTTTGCGGCAAGATCTCTGCGCAGACGGTTCCAGATCACATGCTCATCTCCGCATTCTATGGGAGTGGGCTAATTCAGATATCCAGCACTTCCGTCTCGGCGAACTCCGCGCGTTCCTGAATGAAGCGGAAGCGGGCTTCGGGCTTGGTGCCCATCAGCGCGTCGACCGCGTCCTTGGTTGCCGCCTCGGCGTCGATCACATCGACCCTGAGCAGCGTACGCTTCCTCTGGTCCATGGTCGTTTCCTTGAGCTGGGCAGCCATCATTTCGCCCAGCCCCTTGAAGCGGCCGATTTCGACCTTGCCGCGCCCGGTGAATTCGGTGCGCAGCAGCTCGTCCTTGTGTGCATCGTCGCGGGCGTAAGCGACCTTGCCGCCTTGCCGGATCGAGTAGAGCGGCGGCACCGCCAGATAGAGATGGCCGCCGTGAACCAGATCGGGCATCTCCTGATAGAAGAAGGTGATCAGCAGAGAGGCGATGTGGGCGCCGTCGACATCGGCGTCGGTCATGATGATGACCCGGTCGTAACGCAGATCCTCGTCGCGGTACTTTGAACGCGTGCCACAGCCCAATGCCTGGATCAGGTCTGATATCTGCTGGTTGGCGGCGAGCTTGTCATTGCCGGCGCTGGCGACGTTGAGGATCTTGCCGCGCAGCGGCAACACGGCCTGGCTGGCGCGATCACGCGCCTGTTTCGCCGAGCCGCCGGCCGAATCGCCTTCGACGATGAAGAGCTCGGCGCCGGCAGCGGCATTCTGGGTGCAGTCGGCGAGCTTGCCGGGCAACCGCAATTTGCGCACCGCGCTCTTGCGCGACACTTCCTTTTCCTGGCGTCGGCGTACCCGCTCGTCGGCGCGCGCGATCACCCATTCGAGCAGTTTCGAGGCTTCTTGCGGATTGTCGGCCAGCCAATGGTCAAAGGGGTCGCGAATGGCGGTCTCGACAATTCGAATTGCTTCGATCGTCGCCAGCCTGTCCTTGGTCTGGCCGACGAATTCCGGCTCGCGGATGAACACCGACAGCATGCCCGCCGCCGAAATCATGACGTCCTCCGACGTAACGATCGAGGCACGCTTGTTGCCGACGAGATCGGCGTAGGAACGCAAGCCCCGCGTCAGCACGTTGCGGAAGCCGGCCTCATGCGTGCCGCCTTCGCCGGTCGGGATGGTGTTGCAGTAGGAGTTGAGGAAGCCGTCGCCGCCGAACCAGGTGACCGCCCATTCGAGCGAGCCGTGGCCGCCTTGCTTTTCGCTCTTGCCGGCGAAGACTTCGCGGGTGACCTGGAATTCATCGCCGAGCGAGGCTTTCAGATAGTCCTTGAGGCCGCCCGGAAAATGAAACTCGGCCTTGGCCGGCGTCGGATCCTTTTCCTTGATCAGCGAGGGATCGCAGGTCCAGCGGATCTCGACGCCGCCGAACAGATAGGCCTTCGAGCGCGTCATGCGATAGAGCCGCGCCGGCTCAAACGCAGCGCCCTTGCCGAATATCTGCTCGTCGGGATGGAAGCGGATTTTTGTGCCGCGGCGGTTGTGCACCTCGCCGAGATGCTCCAGGCCGGTAACCGGGAGGCCGCGCGAGAATTTTTGCCGATAAAGCTGGCGTCCCCGCGCGACTTCGACCTCGAGATGATCCGACAGCGCGTTGACCACGGAAACGCCGACGCCGTGCAGGCCGCCCGAGGTCTCATAGACCTTCGAGTCGAACTTGCCGCCCGAATGCAACGTCGTCATGATGACTTCGAGCGCTGGTTTCTTGAATTTCGGATGTGGATCGACCGGGATGCCGCGGCCATTGTCGGTAACTGTGAGATAGCCGTCGGCGGAGAGTTCGACATCGATGAAGGTCGCGTGTCCGGCGACCGCCTCGTCCATCGAATTGTCGATGACTTCGGCAAACAGATGGTGCATCGCCTTGTCGTCAGTGCCGCCAATATACATGCCGGGGCGGCGCCGTACCGGCTCCAGCCCTTCCAGAACCTCGATGTCGGCGGCACTATAGCTCTCGCTGCCATCCTTGGTCGCGGCAGCACGCTTGGTGGCCTGCACCAGCGGGTCCGCCGGGCGCGCCGGTGTGCGAACCGGCTGCGGTTGCTTGTCCATATTGCCGAAAAGATCGTTGTTGTCGTCCATGCTGGTCCTGGATTGCGATGCTACGAATCACCTGCCGATACTGCCACGCTTTTCGCGGGCAGGCGACGGAGGTTCCTGTTACGTTCGAGGATGGCCCCTCTTACCGCAAAACCATTCGACAACCAAGCGGCGGAAATGCGTCGGTGGCAGCATGCGTGTCATCGAGACTGATGGTGAAATCGCGTCATTGCCCAGAACAAGGCCAGCAGGGCCGACCAGGTTGGGCCGGCCCCTGCGTTCTGCCTGACTGTTCCGCCGAATTACTCCGCCGCGCCCAGATATTCCGACAGTGGCGGGCAGGAGCAGACGAGATTGCGATCGCCGGCGACATTGTCGATGCGCGACACCGGCGGCCAGTATTTTGCCGATGTATCGGCGTTGCCGGCTGGATAGGCCGCCTCGATCCGCGAATAGGGATGGGTCCACTCGCCAGCCAGCGCCTCGGCGGCGGTGTGGGGCGCGTTGACCAGCGGATTGTCGGCCAGCGGCCATTCGCCCTTTGCCACCTTGGCTGCCTCGCCTGATATCGCAATCATCGCCTCGCAGAAGCGATCAAGTTCCTGCTTGGGCTCGGATTCGGTCGGCTCGACCATCAGCGTGCCGGCGACCGGAAACGACATGGTCGGCGCATGGAAGCCATAGTCGATCAGGCGCTTGGCGATATCGTCGACGCTGATGCCGGAGTTCTCCTTGAGCACGCGGGTGTCGAGGATGCATTCATGAGCGATGCGATCATGCCTGCCCTTGTAGAGGAGCGGGAAATACGGCGCGAGCCGTGTCGCCACATAGTTGGCCGAGATGATGGCGGTCTCGGTAGCCTGCTTCAGGCCTAAGGCGCCCATCATGCGAATGTACATCCAGGTGATCGGCAGGATGGAAGCGCTGCCGAAGGGCGCCGCCGACACGGCATGGGCCGAGCCTTCGCTGACGTGGCCGGGCAGATAGGGCTTCAGATGCGCCTTGACCCCGATCGGGCCGATGCCGGGACCGCCGCCGCCATGCGGAATGCAGAAGGTCTTGTGCAGGTTCATGTGGCAGACGTCGGCGCCGATGTCGCCGGGACGAGCAAGGCCGACCATGGCGTTGAGGTTGGCGCCGTCGAAATAGACCTGTCCACCATGCTCATGGATGAGGGCGCAGAGATGGCGCGCGCCTTCCTCGAAGACGCCATGCGTCGAGGGATAGGTGAACATCAGCGCCGCGAGATTCCTGGAATGCTCATTGGCCTTGGCCCTCATATCGTCCATGTCGATATTGCCGTCCTCCAGGCAGCGCACGACGACAACGCTCATGCCGGCCATCGCCGCGCTCGCCGGATTGGTGCCGTGCGCGGAAGACGGGATCAGGCAGATCGTGCGATGGCCTTCGCCGCGCGAGCGGTGATAGGCGCGGATGGCGAGCAATCCGGCATACTCACCCTGGCTGCCGGCATTGGGCTGCAGGCTGACCGCGTCGAAGCCGGTGATCTCCGACAGCCAGCCTTCCAGTTCGCCGACCATGGCGCGGTAGCCCGCAGAATGGCTGGCCGGCGCGAACGGGTGCAGATTGGCGACGCTTGGCCAGCTTACCGGCATCATCTCGGCGGCGGCATTGAGCTTCATGGTGCAGGATCCGAGCGGGATCATGGCGCGGTCAAGCGCCAGGTCCTTGTCGGCCAGACGGCGCAGGAAGCGCATCATCTCGGTTTCCGAGTGGTTTTCGTGGAAGACCGGCTGGCTGAGAAACTCCTTGCCGCGCGGTGTGCCAGGCAGGGTGCTGGCGCCGGCTGCGTCGACTTTGGCGCCGAACAGGGCCGCAATCGCGTCCAGATCGGCCTCGGTCGAGGTCTCGTCGAAGCTGATGCCGATATGGTCGGCGTCGATGACGCGCAGCAGCCGGCCGGTCTTCTCAGCGGCGGCGGCGATCGCCTTGGCCTTGCCTTTTGCTTCCACCGTTACCGTGTCGAAGCGGTTCGCGCCAAGCACCGAAACGCCCGAGGCCTTGAGGCTGGCCGCCAGGCGGCTGGCCAATGCGTGGATGCGGCCCGCAATCGCCTGCAGGCCGGCGGGGCCGTGCCAGATCGCATAAGCGGTCGCCATGTTGGCGAGCAGTGCTTGCGCGGTGCAGATGTTGGAGGTCGCCTTGTCGCGGCGGATATGCTGTTCGCGCGTCTGCAAAGCGAGGCGATAGCCGGGGCGGCCCTTGCTGTCGGTCGACTGGCCGACGAGGCGGCCGGGCATCAGCCGCGTCAGTCTGTCGGAGACGGCACAATAGGCGGCGTGCGGGCCGCCAAAGCCCATCGGCACGCCGAAGCGCTGCATCGGACCGACGGCGATATCGGCGCCAAGTTTTGCCGGCGCGTCGGTCAGCGTGAGAGCGAGTGGATCAGCGATGAAGACGACGAGCGCGCCGGCGGCGCGAGCCTTTTCGATCGCCGCCTTGTGGTCGCCATAGACACCAAACGTGTCCGGCCAGGAGACGAGCAGCGCCGCGGTGTTGTCGTCGATCGTCTCGCCGTCTACCTCGGTGCCAAGCGGTTCTGCGC
>NZ_NWQG01000037.1:0-905 GCF_002529485.1 Mesorhizobium sanjuanii | reverse complement strand
GGTGCGCACCACGTCCAGCGTCTGCGGATGCGGGGTGCCGGCCAGCGCCACCTTGGTGCGCTTGTCGCGATGATGGCGCAGCGCAATGCCGACGGCCTCGGCCACCGCCGTCGCCTCGTCGAGCAGCGACGCCGATGCCACCGGAAGTCCGGTCAGCTCGGCAACCAGGGTCTGGAAGTTGAACAGCATCTCGAGCCGGCCCTGGCTGATTTCGGCCTGGTAGGGCGTGTAGGCCGTATACCAGGCCGGGTTCTCAAACAGATTGCGCTGGATGACCGGCGGCACGTGGACGCCGTGGTAACCGGCGCCGATAAAGCTCTTCAACACGGTATTTTTGGCCATCATTGCCGAGAGCTCGGCCAGCGCTTCCGCTTCGCTGGCCGGAGCGGGCAAGGCGAGCGGCTGGTCGAGACGGATCGATCTCGGCACGGCCTGGCTGATCAGCGTCTCGACAGAGGGAACGCCGATGGTGGCAAGCATGGCTCTGATGTCGTTGGTGGCCGGGCCGATGTGGCGGGCCGAGAAGGGATAGGGTGCTTCTACGGTCATGTTCAATATCCCTGGTATCAACCGATGTGAGCCTGATAGCCGGCCTCATCGAGGAGGCCCTCGAGTTGGCTTTCATTGGCGAGCTTCATCTTCCACAACCAGCCGTCGCCTGTTGCCGCCGAGTTGACCAGGGACGGATCCGACGACAGCGCGCCGTTGGCTTCGGTGATCTCGCCATCGACAGGCGCATAGACGTCGGATGCCGCTTTGACCGATTCGACCACGACGGCCGTATCGCCCTTGGCCAGCTTTCTTCCCGTCTCCGGCAATTCGACGAAAACGAGATCGCCGAGTTGCTCCTGCGCATAATCGGTGATGCCGACAGTGGCGATGCCGCCTTCGACGCGGAGCCATTC
>NZ_NWQG01000036.1:0-10913 GCF_002529485.1 Mesorhizobium sanjuanii | reverse complement strand
GTGAGCGGCGTCGAGCGAAATCGACATTACCGCTGTGTGTCCAGGCGCGCAGGCGCAATCGCTGCTGGTGCAGAGCGACCACCCCCTGGCCGAAATCGCCGAGGCCTGCGGTTTCTGCGACGTCTATCATTTCGGGCGGGAGTTCAAGCGCTCGGTGGGGATCTCGCCGGCCGCCTGGCGGCGCAGCGAATTGGGTACCGGGCCGGGATACTAAGCCGGCCCATGATCGCTCGAAGCAGCCGCAAGCTGTCCTAGAACTTGCGCGATCTCTAATATAAGTGCACACTTCCGAGTTGGTCGGCGGGAAAACGGCTCATTAGCAAAGCGGGAGGAAACCATGAACAGCATGAGCCTCACTACACTCGAACGCGGCAAGACGACGATCGATGCCGCGGCCCTGGAGGCGCTTTCGGCGCAATTGCGCGGCAAGGTGCTGAGGGAGGGCGATGGCGCCTATGACGAGGCACGCAGCGTCTGGAATGCCATGATCGACCGGCGGCCCGGGCTGATCGTGCGCTGTGCCGGTGCCGCCGACGTCATCGCGGCCGTGAATCTCGCCAGGGAAAACCGGCTTCTCGTCGCGGTTCGCGGCGGCGGCCACAACATTGCCGGCAGCGCCGTCTGCGACGGTGGGTTGATGATCGATCTTTCGCCGATGAAATCGGTGCGGGTCGATCCGCCGACGCGGCGGGTCTGGGTGGAGCCAGGGGCGACGCTTGCCGATGTCGACCTGGAAACGCAGGCTTTCGGACTGGCGATACCGACCGGCATCAACTCAACCACCGGCATATCCGGCCTGACGCTGGGCGGCGGCTTCGGCTGGCTGACGCGAAAATTTGGCCTGACCATCGACAATCTTCTCAGCGCCGATGTGGTGACCGCCGACGGCAAGCTGCTGCGCGTCAGCCAGACCGAGAATCCGGACCTGTTCTGGGCGCTGCGCGGCGGCGGCGGCAATTTCGGCGTCGTCACGGCTTTCGAGTTCAAGCTTCATCGTGTCGGTCCTCAGGTTCTGTCGGGACTTGTCGTTCATCCCTTTGCCGATGCCCAGGATGTGCTGCGGGAATACCGTGATGCGCTCGAACTGGCGCCCGACGAACTGACCTGCTGGGTGGTCATGCGGCAGGCGCCGCCACTGCCCTTCCTGCCGGCTGAATGGCACGGCAAGGAGGTGCTGGTTCTGGCCATGTGCTATTGCGGCGATCTTCAGGAGGGAAAGAGAGCGACGAAAAGGCTTCGCGCCATCGGCACGCCGATTGTCGATGTCGTCGGTCCCAATCCGTTCGCGGGCTGGCAGCAGGCATTCGATCCGCTGCTTACATCAGGCGCCCGCAACTATTGGAAGAGCCATGATTTCACCGGGCTTTCCGATAGCGCGATCGAGGTCGTCACGGCAGCGATACCAAGGCTTCCGGGGCCTGAATGCGAAATATTCCTTGGCCATGTCGGCGGCGCGGCGGGCCGGGTGAAAGCGGACGCAACGGCGTTCCCGCAGCGCAGCGCGCATTTTGTCATGAATGTCCACGCCCGCTGGCGCGAACCGGAAATGGACAAGACCTGCATCGACTGGGCGCGCGGTATCTATGAGGCGGCCAAGCCCTATGCCGCAGGCACGGCCTATGTGAATTTCATGCCCGAGGACGAGGTCGACAGGGTCGAAGCGGCCTATGGCGACAACTATCGGCGGCTTCTGGAGATCAAGCAGCGCTACGACCCGCTGAATCTGTTCCGCATGAACCAGAATCTGCGGCCGAGGGAAAATCTGCAGGCCGCATAGGGTGAGCGCGTAGTGGCAAGGCCCGCGCCTCCGGCGGCGGATGCGGCGCGCGGGCTTGTCACGTGTCCGACAGGGCCGTTACTGAACCTTTTGCCGGAACTTCGAATGACAGCTTGAGCAATCCTGCAGGATAAGATGCAGGAGGTGCTCGGCCGGAAGTTTGGGGGGATCGGCCTCCGCCGCCGGCCGCTTGCCGAGCAGGCTGCCGCCGCCCATCGCCAGGCCGGAACCCATCCTCATATCGCCGGTGATGCCGGCCGGTGCCTGCCTGGCCTTGGCGGCCAGTGCCTCGGCCAGCGTCCCCATGTGATTTGCCAGCGCCTCGAATTCCGGACGAGCTTGTTCAATTTCCAATCTGGCGCCTGAAGGCGCGCCCAATGTCGTGCTGGGAAATTCCGCGATCAGGGCAGGGCCGGAGCGGGCGCGGATGGTCTCGGCCGGCACCCTGAACGCCGCTGCGTCATAGGCCAGCTTGCCGTCGAACATTTCGGCGATGGTTTTCGCGGCGATCGCCATCTCCTTCATCGAAGCCTGGCGTGCCTCGACGATCGGCTCGCGGCCGCCGGCGGCGACCACCGAGCACGTGCAGACAAGCGAGAGCGTCGCGGCTGCGGCAGCCCATTTCACTGGACCAGGCTTTCTCCCGCCAGTTCGTCGATGATCGGGCAATCCGGCCTGTCGTCGCCATGGCAATGCTCGACCATATGATGCAGCAGACAGCGCAACCCATTGAGTTCGGCTATCTTTCGGTCGATCTCCACCAGCCTCGCCTCGGCTATGGCCTTGACGTCCGCGCTCTCGCGGTCCTTGTCGTGATAGAGCGACAGCAACTGGCGGCACTCGTCGACAGAAAACCCCAGGCTGCGCGAGCGCTGCAGAAATCGCAAGCGGTGGATGTCGGAGACTGAGTAATCGCGATAGCCGTTATCGGTCCGGGCCGGACGTACAAGGCCGATGTCCTCATAATAGCGTATCGTCTTGGATGGCAGGCCGGATTTTTCGGACGCGATACCGATGTTCATGGTTGGAATCTCCTTTTCTTGCTGACCCTGATCTTTCCGAAAACCGGTTCCCACTGTTCGGGATCGTGGTCTAAGCCCGCACGTCGACAATGCCCATCATGCCGAGTTGTTCATGTTCCAAGATGTGGCAATGATACATGCGCGGCCCGGGCCGGTCCTGCCGCAGCAGGAGCCGCACCGTTTCGCCGCGCGTGACGTTGACGGTGTCTTTCCAGGCGAGGTAGGGCGCTTTCGAGACCTTGCCGTCGCGTTCGTGCTCCACCACCTGGAACTGGGTGCCATGTACATGGAAGGGATGATCCATATCGGCCTCGTTGACGATTTCCCAGAGCTCGACCTCGCCTTGTTTGGCAACGATGTCGACACGCCCCATGTCGAAGGCGGCGCCGTTGATCAGGAACCCCATCTCCATGCCGTTGGCATTCATGGCCATGGTTTCGGTGAAAACGAAGCGCCGGCTGATTGAGGGCGCACCAAGCCGCGCGATCGGCCGCAGCCTGTCGGGCAGCGGCGGGACCGGTTCGGCCGGCGTCTGCGACACATGGACGGTGAGCAGCGTCAGGCCGGCATCGGCCGGCCGGCCAGCGCCCATCCAGCCGCGATCGTAATCGAGCGTATACAGTGTCGCGGGGCCAGGTTTCTCGAAGGAGACAATCACTTCGAGGCGTTCCGCCGGGCTGAGCAGGATGTCGTCTGCCGCCACTGGCGCCTCCAACAGACCGCCGTCCGTCCCGATGATCGTCATCGGCGCGCCGTCGAAGGAGAGCCGCAGGAAGCGCGCGTTGGTCGCATTGTAAAGCCGGAAACGCCGCTTTGTGCCAAAGGGCACCGTCAGCGCAGGGTTCCTCTGTCCGTTGACCAGCACATGGTCGCCGACACGTCCATTCATCAGGTCCGTCATCGTATTGTCGGGCAAGGTGCCATCGGCCGCAAGTCGAAGGTCGGTGAACACCAGCACGGTGTCGCCATAGGCGGCCGGAATGGGGTCGGTCCCTGGCTTGACCAGGAACACGCCGGCAAGGCCGCGATAGACCTGCTCGGCCGTCCTGCCGTGCGGATGCGGGTGGTACCAGTAGGAGCCGGCGCTGCCTTCCGGCAGCTCGAAGCTGTAGCTGCGATCGATACCTGTCTCGACCGGGTCCATCGGATTGCCGTCCTGGTCGGCCGGCACGGGCATGCCGTGCCAATGAATGGTGCTCGCTTCGTCCGGGATACGGTTGGCGAAGGTGATCTCGACGCGGTCGCCCTCGACCGCCTCGATCAGCGGTCCGGGGCTCATGCCGTTATAGCCGAGGATCGGCGTGTCCAGCCCTTCGGCAAAGCGCACGGTGGCGGGCCCGGCCGTCAGCCTCGCCTTGAATTGGCCGGGCGTGGCGGCTTCGTTGGCGAGGCGGGGCAAATCGCGCAGCGCCTCGCCCTCGGGCAACACGACAGCGCTTCGCGGTGGCGCGCCCATGTCATGGCCCGAGTGATCGCCCATGCCGGGCATGTCGTCCATCTTCATCTGGGCCATGGCGGGTCGGCCCGCAAGAACCGTCACGAGGCCCGCCCTCAGAAAACTGCGTCGATGCATCTGTCGTCTCCAGCCGTCACGCGAAGACGCTAAGGGTTCCAGTTGCTGGAAGGTCAAGTGTGTTTGTTGAGGAGCGCCGTCAGGCCCGTCTTCCGGTGGTTAGCCGAATGAAGCCTCCACGGTCAGAAGCGTGGCTTGTCGCCCGTCGCCGAGCTTTTCTGACCCGAACGGGTCTCCAACTGCCACCCGCAAGCAAGGTCTAGTCATTTCGTTTGCTTGACTCGACCGGCGAAAACGGGCAGCAAAGCCGGATATGGAGGGCAATTTTGCCACTTTCATAGTCATGAAGGGTGCATATTTCGAAGTGACCGCCGCCAAATCGGCGACCGGTGGAGGGATTGGTTAACCAACTTTGTCCATCTTTTGAATCAATCGGCAACAGCAGCGAAGGGTGCCGGGGGGCATCAGGCGAACTGTGATCGTAACGGATGCGAGGGCGCAAGCCGGCAAGCCGATTGAGAGTGTTGTATGGCGTTTGTGTATTCGAAAACCCGGGGTGACAATCCATCTGGATTGACTTCGATGAGGCCCAGCCTGCGTTGGGTCGCGGTTCCAGCTGTCGGCGCGGCGGTCGTTTTGTGGTCGGTGGCGACCATGGCCGGCCTCTACTCGGTGGGGGCATCGCTCACTGCCGCTTCCAACAGCCTGCCGCAGAGCCTGCTGGCGCCGCGCACCATCGCGTTCGCCGATCAGCGCAGCACGCTTGCAAATTCCTGGGCCCACTCATGGGCGCCGCAGCTGTCGACCGGCCGGCAGGCATCGCTGCTCAATCGATGCGACGCCGGCTGCATGCACGCCGCCGGCAGCTTCTCGCACGATGGCAAGGCGGCGCGCATCGAGCCTTTGGCGCGGTCGAACGAGGCCGCTCCTGTCCGCGACCGCTTCGATAGCGTGGTGGCGAAAGCCGCGTTGTCGCCGCAAAAGCTTGCCGCCGCCTTTGCCAATGCCTCTTCACACGTTCCTGGCGCACCATCGGCGCTTGCCAGCCTGCCGGTGGGGGCTCGCTTTGCAGGCGCCGCGCGCGTGCCGGACCCGCGTGGTCCCGCATCAGAGCGCTTCGGGCCTGAGGTCGCGGTGATCGAACGATCCTCACGTCTGGCGCTGGCGTTGGCGAACGCATTGCCGGAACAGACGATCGCTGAACAGATGATCGATGTGCTGCCGCCGGCGGCAATGGCAAATGATGCTGCCGCCGCGCAAGAGCCGCAGCAGGGCGAAATGCAAGTGGCCTCGCTGCCGCCCCAGGACGAGATGCCCGACAGCATTCCGGTGCCAAGTTTCCGTCCGCAGGCGAAAAGCGAGCAGTCGGACGAGGCGCCCAAGGCACCTAGCACCCAGCCGGCCAAGCCTTCCAAGGCTGCCCAGGCACCCAAGGCCAAGGCAAGCAAGACGGTCGATGCGCCGCAAGTCGAGACGCAATCTCCAAGAGCCTTGTCGCCGCGCAATTCGGCACTCGCCGCGCTGCCAGGCGTGGAAGGCAGCCAAGGCGTGCAAGGCAACCCGGCCAGCCGGAACACGCGTGCCAGCCAGGGCACGCAAAGCGGCCAGAGCACGCAAAGCGGCCAGGGCAAGCCGGCCAAGCGATCGAAAGCTCAGGCCGGCGACATGCTGGCCTTTGCCAAGCCGGACAATCCTGAGCGCGGCGTCGGCGGGGCCTTCAAGAACCTTTTCACCAGGCCATCCCTTGGCAGCGGCGTCGCCGTCTACGATATCTCGGCGAAAACCGTCTATATGCCAGACGGTTCGCGTCTCGAGGCGCATTCGGGCATTGGCTCGATGGCCGATAAGCCGCAATACGCCAACCGCAAGAATGTCGGCCCGACACCGCCCGGCACTTATGACTTGAAGCTGCGCGAATCGCGCTTCTACGGCGTCGAGGCGATACGTCTCACCCCCACCAGCGGCGACAACAAATATGGCCGCGACGGCCTGCTCGCCCACAGCTACCTGCTGCGCGGCGGCCGTGCGGAATCCCATGGCTGCGTGGCCTTCAAGGACTATGCGCGCTTCCTGGCCGCCTACAAGAAGGGCAAGATCAAGCGCCTCGTCGTGCGCGGCTAGTCAGCCGCTGACCCCGATCGCGTCGAAGGAGCTCTGCCCGTAGACCCGCAGCGGCGAGAATGAAAGCCGCCGCAGCCACCGGATTGTCAGCAGCCGCCACCGAAACCGTTTTCATTCCCGGCGGGGCGGACTATGACTGGCCGGGGCGGGTCGGCTCCGGTTCACCAAGAGGATGTCATGACAATACGCGCTGTCGTCTGGGGCGAGAATATCCATGAGCGGACCAATGAGGTGGTCGCGGGCATTTACCCCGAGGGCATGCACGCGACGATCGCCAAGGCGCTGAATTCCGACAAGGCGATCTCCGCCTCGACCGCGACGCTGGAGCAGCCGGAGCATGGCCTGCCAGCGAGCCGTCTGGCCGAAACCGATGTTCTGGTGTGGTGGGGGCACAAGGACCATGGCGCGGTCGCCGACGAAATCGTCGAGCGCGTGGCACGCCGCGTCTTCGAAGGCATGGGGCTGATCGTTCTGCATTCCGGCCATTTCTCGAAAATCTTCAAGAGGCTGATGGGCACGCCGTGCACGCTGAAATGGCGCGAGGCAGGCGAGCGCGAGCGGCTCTGGGTGACCAGCCCCAGCCATCCGATCGCTGCCGGGCTGGCTGAGTATTTCGAGCTCGAAAACGAAGAAATGTATGGTGAGCAGTTCGCCGTTCCGGAGCCGTTGGAGACGGTCTTCATCTCCTGGTTCCAGGGTGGCGAAGTGTTCCGGTCGGGGCTGACCTATCGCCGGGGCGCCGGCAACATCTTCTATTTCAGGCCGGGCCATGAGACTTATCCGACCTATCACGACGCCACCGTGCAGAAGGTGCTGCGCAACGCGGTGAAATGGGCGCACAACCCGCAAGGCGCAAATGCGGCCGTCCTCGATGCGCCGAACGTGCCGGTGGAAAAGGCGCTCGAGCCGATCGTCGAGCGTGGCGGCAAGCTCCATGCCGCCGGCGAAGCCGGCTTTCGCTAGACCGTGATCCTGAACCTTCGATTCGGAAAAATAGTGGTCAAACAAAGAAGATAGAGCCCTATCCTAAGGATAAGAATCATGCGGCTTTTGATACTCGGCACCGGCTGGATGGCGCAGGAGCACGCCCGGCAGTTCGGCAAGATCGAGGGCGTCGAACTGGTCGGCGCCGTCGATGTCGACCGTAAACGCGTCGATGAGTTTTCCGACAGCCACGGCATTCCCAACCGGTTCACCTCGCTGGAGGATGCGCTGGCATGGGGTGAGTTCGATGCCGCTGCAAACGTGACGCCGGATCGCATCCACCATCCGACCACGATGATGCTGGTCGCGGCGGGCAAGCCGGTGCTGTGCGAAAAGCCGCTGGCGGAAAACTTCGAGAAAGCCAGCGAGATGACTGACGCCGCCGAGCGGGCCGGCATCATCAACATGGTCAACCTGACCTATCGCAATGTGGCGGCGCTGCAGAAGGCGCGCGCCATGGTGCTGGCCGGCGAGATCGGCCAGGTCCGGCATGTCGAGGCGTCCTATCTGCAGAGCTGGCTGGTGTCCAAGTTCTGGGGCGATTGGCGCACGGACCCGAAATGGCTGTGGCGCCTGTCGCGCGGCCACGGCTCCAATGGCGTTCTGGGCGACGTCGGCATCCACATCCTCGACTTCGCCAGCTATGGCGCCGCACTCGACATCGATCATGTGTTCTGCCGGCTGAGAACCTTCGACAAGGCGCCCGGCAACCGGATCGGCGAATACGAGCTCGACGCCAATGACAGTTTCGCCATGGCGCTGGATTTCTCCAACGGTGCGTTCGGCATGGTGCACGCCAGCCGCTGGGCGACCGGCCATCTCAACGAACTCAGGTTGCGCATCTATGGCGACAAGGGCGGCATCGAAGTCGTGCACAATCTGAACGGCTCGGAGCTGAAGGCGTGCATGGGCGAGGACATCGAGAACGCCAAATGGCAGGTCCTCGATCCAGGCTCGGTGCCGACCAACTACCAGCGCTTTGTCGGTGCGGTGCTGAGCGGCGTGCAGGGCGAGCCGTCGTTCCGCCATGCCGCAGAACTGCAGAAGGTGCTGGATCTTGCCGTCGTCTCGGACGAAAAACGGGCAGAGCTCAAGGCGCACGCCGACACGCAGTGAGATCTTTCGAGGAGGAGCCAGCCATGGTCACGCGCCGCGCCGAATGTTCCTGCGGTCAGCTTTCCGCAATTTGTTCGGGTGAGCCGGTTCGGGTTTCGGTATGCCATTGCCTGGCCTGCAAGCGGCGCACCGGTAGCGCGTTCAGCTTCAATGCCAGGTTTCCCGAGGACAAGGTGTCGATCGAGGGACGATCGGCCGAGTTCATGCGCATTGGCGAGCAGGGCGGCCGCGTCACCTACAATTTCTGCCCGGACTGCGGCACCAATGTCCACTACCGGATCGACACGCAGCCCGGCCTGGTCGCCATACCGGTCGGCGCCTTCGCCGATCCTTCGTTCCCGCAGCCCTTCCAGTCCTTCTATCACGACAGCCGGCGCTGCCAGTGGGTCGAGGTTCGCGCCGAGCCTCTGGCGACGTTCGGCTGACGTTTTGGACAGTGCAGCCTGCTGATCCAGGGCGGGCTAACGATCGTTTGGTCGATGAACCGGAACCATCCACACTCTCCACGCATTCGATGGACTGTGAACACGATGACTTCCAACAATGATCCGGGCGGGCCACCGGCGGGCTGGACGATCAAGCTCGGAGAGTCGCCCATAGTCGGTACAGCTATCCACAGCGGCACCGACGTTGGCAGGGCTTGTCGATCGCTTATGTGCCTTTCCGATCCCGACCGGCGTCGAGAAGAGGACCCTTTCACCGAACGCTTCATCGCCGATTTTCCCACCCAGATCATCGTTCATCGGTCACGCTTCCAGGTGGACCTGAACCGCGCGCGCGACGCCGCGGTCTACCGGTCGCCGGACCAGTCCTGGGGTCTGAAAGTCTGGCGAGAGCAGCCGGCCGAGGACATCGTTAAGGAGTCTCTCGCCTTTCACGACGCCTTCTACAGTGAGCTGAACCGTGTCCTTGCCGGTATCGAGAAGCGCCATGGCAGGTTCGTGCTCATCGACGTCCACAGCTATAATCACCGGCGCGGCGGACCGGAGGCCATGCCTACATCTCGCGACGCCGCGCCCGACATCAACATTGGCACCTCTTCCATGGACCGTGAGCGCTGGGCACCGGCTGTAGACGCCTTCATAGAGGCGCTTCGCGGCCACCAGCTCAACGGCGAGCCGATCGACGTGCGCGAGAATGTGTCTTTCCAGGGCAAGGGCGAACAGACCCGTTTCGTCCATGCCAATTTTCCCGAAAACGGCTGCGCCATCGCGGTAGAGTTCAAGAAGATTTTCATGGACGAATGGAGCGGCGAGCCCGATTGGGCGGCAATCGAGCGGCTGCGCGCCATGCTGGCCTCCACGGTGCCCGTCCTGGAGTCGGCGCTGCGGGCCATGCGATGAAGCCCAAGCTCGTCGAGCCCGCGCCGCTGGCGCAAATCGAAACGGACCTGGACGCGCTTTTGCGGGACGGCAAGCCAATCCGCCACGACTTCGGCAACGGCAACCGTTTGCACATGGATCGGCCGTTGCCCTTCCTGTGTGTCCATGTCGGGTCGCATCAGGATGCGGCGTTCCATGCCGTCTCCGCCAACGCCTCCTATCTGATCGCGGCCGACATTGACCTCGCCGGCGAGGTCGCGCGGCTGGTGGCGCGAAGGATGCGCGATCACTGCGGCGCATTCCTCATGCTGGACATCGGCGAGCTGGCCGAAGACCGGTTCCTGACCGAGGATGTGCCGTTCCTGCCGCCTTTCGAGATTGCGCTGGCCTGCGGCAATACGGCGGCGGAGAAGGCGGCGCTCAAGCGCTTCGCCACGGCTGCGTCCGCACCCGAAGCAAAATACCGAACGCCCCGCGTGGACGAACTCAACCCCACGACACGCGCCGAAGCACGGCTCTGGGATGATCCCGGTGACGCGGCGTGCCTGACGGTACGTTTCGCACCGATCTACAGGGCGCCCGGCACCAACCGCGTCTATCCTGAACTGCGCGACCTCGTCGTCGCCAACATGGTCGATTCCGCGCTTCAGGCCGTCAGCGCCTTCCTGAAGGCATCAAGGCTGGAACCGCCGGCGACCCATCGTTCACTAGGGCGCCGGGTGTATATCGATGCGGTCGTGCGCGCCGACCGCGCGATCGACGAGGTCGCGTCGACATTCGATTTTCTGCTTGCCGTCACACCGATCAATGCCGAACCAGCCTGGCTGGAATTCCAGGCAGGCGCCTTCGAGCGTGTGCCGGCACTGCTCTACAGGCCGCTCGAGTTCGAGGTCGCGGCCCAGAAACGGAAGCTCTATTCGGTCTCGCTCGATCATCTGGAAGATCCGCTGCTGACCAGGCTTCTCTCCGAAAAGCGGCAGGAACTCGATCTCCAGCTGTCGATGCTCGCGGCACGCGGAACGCCCGGCTTCGCCGAACTCGGACGCGCACTCTATGGC
>NZ_NWQG01000035.1:0-8981 GCF_002529485.1 Mesorhizobium sanjuanii | reverse complement strand
CTATGGCAGCGTCGAGCCGGGGCTGGCGGCGCGCGCACGCGCCATTCTCGAGAAGGCGCCTGGCGTTGCGGCGGCCCGGCAAGAGGGGCTGGGCGCCGACGCTGTCGCCGCGGCCGCGCGAGACATGATCGCCGGCTATCGGGCAGCCTATCCCGACTTCGATGCTTCGGTGGAGATCCGCGGCGACCTGCCGGCCGGCCTCCTCGTCTCGCGAAACCGGCTGCTGGTTTCGCGCGATACCAACCTGCCACCGGAGCGTCTTACCGCGCTGCTTAGCCACGAGATCGGTGTCCACCTGCTGACCTACTTCAACGGCGATGCGCAGGGGCTCGCCATTTTCCGCAACGGGCTCGCCGGCTATGAGGGCATGCAGGAGGGACTGGCCGTGCTGGCGGAATATCTGGTCGGCGGCATGACCGCGGCGCGGCTGAGGCTGATCGCGGCCAGGGTCGTCGCCTGTCAGGCGATGCTCAACGGCGCGACATTCGAGGAAACCTTCGGTATTCTCCACAGGGATTTCGGTCTCGACGAGCGCAGCGCCTTCAATGTTGTGCTGCGTGTCTATCGAGGCGGGGGCCTGGCAAAAGACGCCATCTATCTGCGCGGCATTGTGCAAGTCCTCGATCACCTGAAGCGCGGCGGCAGCCTCACGCCGTTCTGGATCGGCAAAATATCCGCCGCGCATTTCGGAGCGATCCAGGAACTGAACGCGCGCGGCTTGCTGCGGGCGCCACGCCTCGAACCTGCGTTTTTCTCTTCCGATGCGGCGCGTCCGCGCCTCAAGAAAGCGATGGCGGGAATCGATCCGATCGATATGGTTGAAACCTGAGCGGAGTCTCCTCGATGCGCATTGCGTTCTTTGTCAATTCCATCGAGAGCGAGACGCCTGCCTACACGACGACAGCGTTGGCGCTGGCTGCAGTCCAGCGCGGCCATTCCGTTGTCTATGTTGAACCTGGCGACTTCATATTGCGGCCCGACGACAGTCTGGCGGTCAGCGCCGCGGTTCTGCCGGAC
This sequence comes from Mesorhizobium sanjuanii, assembly GCF_002529485.1. Taxonomy (NCBI): domain Bacteria; kingdom Pseudomonadati; phylum Pseudomonadota; class Alphaproteobacteria; order Hyphomicrobiales; family Phyllobacteriaceae; genus Mesorhizobium; species Mesorhizobium sanjuanii. The sequence goes on along the minus strand of NZ_NWQG01000035.1, from coordinate 7,964 downwards.
GCTCCCTACAAGACGTCCGACAGGCTGCATGCCGCCCTGAAGGACGCCGCGAAGCAGAAGAAGACCTTCGCGATCGGCGACGTCGACATTGTGTTTCTGCGCAACGACCCGTCGCTGGACGCCACCGATCGGCCATGGGCCGCCAACGCAGGCGTTATGTTCGGGCGGCTCGCGGCGGAACGCGGCGCAATTGTCGTCAACGATCCGGACGGCCTGGGCCAGGCGCAGAGCAAGCTCTACCTCCAGTCTTTTCCCGAGACTGTCAGGCCGGCTACCCTGATATCGCGCAATATCACCGAGATCCGCGCATTTATCGACAAACACTCGAAGGGCTGCATCGTCAAACCACTGCAAGGGTCGGGTGGCAAGAACGTCTTCCATATTGCGACGCCTACCGATTCCAATCTCAACCAGATCTTCGAGGCGGCCAGCGGCGCCGGCTATCTCATTGCGCAGGCCTACATTCCGGAGGCCAAGGCTGGTGACGTGCGCCTGTTTCTGATGAACGGCCTGCCGCTGGCGCGCGACGGCAATTACGCAGCCTTTCGCCGCGTTCCAGCCAAGGGCGACGTGCGGTCCAATATCCATGCCGCTGGAACAGCCCGCAAGGTCAAGGTAACGACCACGATGTTGGGCATTGCCGAGATGGTGCGGCCCAAATTGATCAGCGACGGCATGTTTCTGGTTGGACTCGACATCGTCGGGGACAAACTTCTGGAAATCAACGTCTTCACGCCAGGCGGGCTGACACGGCTCGCCGCCATGTACAAGACGGATTTTGCCACACCTGTCATCGTGGCGCTGGAAGAAAAACGGACACTGCGTCAAGCCTATGGAAAGACCCTGACAAATTCGCGGCTGGCGACACTCTGAGGGACGCAGGCGTGACACGGGCGTTCGCTGGTTCGAGCGGGATATTTCACCAGCAGCCTGCCGGTCACTGACTGAAGTAGCGCCGGGCGGCGCAGGTCATCCGTCCTTGCGCTTTACACTTGCAACCAAGCGCTTCAGGAGGTGTTGACAGGCTGAGCCGAAGCGAGGGAACGTCCGGTCGATGCTGATCAATCAGGTTCTCGCCTTTGCCATCATCGCGCTCATGATGGCGGCGTTCGTCTGGGGCCGCTTCCGCTATGATCTCGTTGCATGCGGCGCGCTGATCGCCGCGCTCGCCGCCGGGGTCGTCCCATATGACAAGGCTTTTTCCGGCTTCAGCGACGACATCGTCATCATCGTCGGCAGCGCGCTGCTGGTCAGCGCTGGCGTCGCGCGCTCCGGCATCATGGAATTCGCCCTCCAGCGCTGCGCACCAAACGTGACGGGTGTCCGGGCCCAGCTCGTCTTGCTGGTCGCGGTCGTGACCATACTCTCGGCCTTCATCAAGAATATCGGCGCGCTGGCGATCATGATCCCGATCGCCTTCCAGTTCGCTCGCAGGTCCAAGACCTCGCCCTCGGTGTTCCTGATGCCGATGGCGTTCGGCTCGCTGCTCGGCGGGCTGATGACGCAGATCGGCACTTCGCCCAACATCGTCGTCTCGCGCATCCGCGAGGAAATCACGGGCACCGCCTTCACCATGTTCGATTTCACTCCGGTCGGTGCGGCACTGGCGGCCGCCGGTATCGTGTTCCTGGCGCTATTCTATTGGCTGGTGCCGGTGCGAACCCGCGAGTCCAGTTCCATCCACGAGGCGCTCGACAGCCACAGCTATGTCACCGAGGCGCGCGTCGTTGCAGACTCGGCGGTCAACGGCAAGAGCGTGGCCGACCTCCTGAAATATGCCGGAGGAGAAGTGGTGGTAACGTCGATCCTGCGCGCTCGCGCTCAGCGCATCATGCCACTGCCCGACGCAGTCCTGCACGAGGGCGACATCATGCTGATCGAAGGCTTGCCGGAGGCGCTCGACCGCGTTGTCGCCCAGGCGAAGCTCAGTGTCACCGGCAGCCGCCGGGCGGCCGGTGGAGGCAGCAACGAATCGTCCACCGCCATCGAAGCCGTCGTGGGCGAACATTCCCCGCTCATCGGCTGGTCCGCGCAACAGTTGGCGCTCTACGACCGTTTCAACGTCAATCTGCTGGCTGTCAGCCGCAAAGGCGAGCGTATCAGCGAACGCCTCGGCGCAGTGACGCTGCGGATGGGCGACGTGATCGTGCTGCAAGGCAATCCGCTGCGTTTGCCGGAAATTCTGCGCGAACTCGGCGCGCTGCCGCTCGCCGAGCGCCCGATCCTGCTCGGCAGCGTGCGGCGCGGCGTCGTCCCGGTCCTCATCCTGGCGGCGGCGATGGGCTCCACTGCCGGCGACCTGCTGCCGGTGCCGATCGCCTTCTTCACCGCCGCCGTCGCCATGGTGCTGTTCCGCGTCATTCCGGCACGCGATATCTACAGCGCCATCGACGGGCCCATACTGGTCATGCTCGCCACGCTGATCCCGGTCTCGGATTCGCTGCGCCGCAGCGGTGCGACCGACGTCATTGCCATGTGGCTCGCCGATATCGGCGCCGCGTTGCCGCCGGCCGGAGCACTGGCGCTTATGCTGGTCGTCGCCATGATCGTGACGCCGTTCCTCAACAACGCAGCGACGGTTCTGGTTGTCGCGCCGATCGCCGCCAGCTTCGCCGCAACGTTGGGCTATCGGCCTGAAGCTTTCCTGATGGCGGTGGCGATCGGTGCCGGCTGCGATTTCCTCACTCCGATCGGCCACCAGTGCAACACGCTGGTCATGGGCCCCGGCGGCTACCGTTTCAGCGACTATCCGCGGCTCGGCCTGCCGCTGTCGATTCTGGTCATCCTAGTCGCCGTTCCGATGCTGATGCTGGTCTGGCCATTGCGATAGCGCACGAACACGGGATTGATTTGCTCTTCGGTGTTAGTGAGAGTCATGAGCACCGAAAGCCGGACAGCATCACCGCTGAATGACCCGTTGATCACCCTTGGGTGATCAACTCCTCGTTCGGGATCAGGTATTCGCGGGCGCCGAGCCCACAATCGCTTCGGCGACCGCTTTCCTCAAAGCGGTCGCTGCCAGGGTTGCCTTCCGCCGCATCATGCGTATTCGGTACGGGCTCTCACTTCCATCCATCTGGAGCGTCTCAGGAGAGTTTAGCTTGCGCATTCGCGTAGCAAGGTTGTGATTTTCGCATCAAGAGTGTGGGCGACAGCAAGAGCCTCCAAACTACCATAGGAGAGCAGATAGCTCTCCATTTTGTCATAGGAGACATGCACGCCATCGGGACGTTGATCAAGAAGGACTGTGACTGGGCCGTAAGATCCAGCATCGGGAACGTGCTTGACCATTTCTTTCATAATGAGTGGATTGCCACCAGCGAGGTTGCCATTTGGTAGAGGGCAGTCCGCTTTCGGCCCGTCGCGGTGGTTCAGAAATGCACTCCGAATGGCTACTGCTGGTGCTTTCCAAGACCTCCTGTCTTTAGACGCTTTCGGTGATTCCGCGAGGTTTGTGACGGCCATGCAAAGGGCCTGAAGGTGACTTCGCCACTCTCGGTCCACGTCTCCGGGCATCGAATCCCCAAAGCAAGAAAACAGGCCGGAGGCGGGGATTAGGCGTGTATTGACGTTCGTCGTGGCGGGCGGGGAGTCAAATTCACTGACTATTCTTTGGTTGAAGTCGGTGCCGATAAGAGAACGTCTACAATCTTGGGTTCGGACCTAGAGTGGACAGACCGTTAACGGCGGACTGAAGCAACGCAGCATTTTCCACTTTGAGGCGAAATAATTCTCAACTATGGTTCGCGAGGCTTAAGGCATGGGGGATTGCCGATGGTTTTATCACGCAGGGGTGTCGTGATCGGTGGCCTGGCGCTGGTCGCGGTCGGTGCAACCGGCAATATTGTTCAAGCCGCAGTGGCAAAGTCCTTTTTCGCCGGTACCGCCAGCGACAACAATTTTGTCTATCGCAAGACCAACTTCGCCAAGATCGACAAGAGATGGCATCGCCAGATCGTCAAGTATTTCAGCAGCGAGCCGGTCGGCACCGTCGTGGTCGATACCCGCCACCACTTCCTCTACGTCATCATGGAAAACAAGACCGCCATCCGCTACGGCGTCGGCGTCGGCAAGGACGGCTTCAAATGGTACGGCCGCGCGACGATCGACCGCCGCGCGCTGTGGCCGCAATGGGTCCCGCCCCCCGAAATGCGTAAGCGCAGGCCGGACCTACCGCCCATGGTCGCAGGCGGCGCGTCCAACAATCCGCTCGGGCCGCGCGCGCTCTATCTGCACCGCAACGGCGCCGATACCGGCTACCGCCTGCATGGCACGCTGGAGCCATGGAGTATCGGCACCGACGCTTCCAGCGGCTGCATCCGCATGTTCCCGGAAGACATCATCGACCTCTACCAGCGGTGCCCGATCGGCACCGCGGTGGAGGTCCTGCCACACATCGCCGACCAGGCGCCCGCTTCCACCACTGTCGAATGATTGGCGCGCCTCATGAACCGCATGATTGAAAATGCGCGCCGGCTGCTCGCCGCCGGCCTGCTGGTGCTGGCCGCATCCTGCTCGACCAGCAACACGCTGGCCCCTTCCACGCCCGACGTCACCAACGCCGAGATTGCCGGCTTCCAGAACGTGCAGCCGGGCAGCGAGGAGGATTTTATCCTCAATGTCGGCCGCCGCACCTATTTCACGCAAGGTTCGGCCGCGCTCGATTCTGTCGCCAAAGCCACCCTTGACACCCAGATCGCCTGGTTGACAAAGCATCCGCGCTGGCTGCTCAAGCTGCAGGGTTTCGCCGACGATCCCGGCGCAAGTGAAACGGCGCTGTCGCAGCAGCGCGCCGATGCGGTGATGGACTACCTCGCCGCTGGCGGCATAGACCGCAACCGCTTGTGGGCCAAGGGCTACGGCAAGGACAGGCTCGTCCGCGACTGCCCCGACGCCGCCTGCAGGTCGCAGAACCGCCGCGTCGTGTCTAATTTGCGCGATGAGAGGGACGAGTCGTAGGGGCCGCAATCGGTTCCCGGAGAAGTCATCCTGCGTCGGTGCGCGCTGCCCGCTGCGCTTGCAGCCTGATCGTCGGCGCCTCTTTCCGCCCATCACGACCTCTCAACCGTTCGCAATCCTCATTCTCAGCCGACCATTTTGGATACCCGTATACCGCGCTTGGCCAGTTCGTCGAGGAAGCGGCTGTCGGGCACATGCAGCGGCGGGTTGAGCAGGCCGGGCGTGGCGATTTCGCCGCGCCCCGGCATCTGCGCGACGATGCTTGCGGGATAGCCGACGCCGAGGCTCATGCCGAACAGGCCCGACGCCAGGTCGCGTTCGATGATCAGGTCCGAGGTCACCGTCTTGCGATCAGCTGCCCGCAAGGGGAGAGATTGGCCATCACCAACACTTTTTCCGCGCCTACCGGCCGGCCCGGAAGATCGCGACCGCCGCGGCCGTCAGCGCGGCATTGCCGGACGCAATCGTTCCGTCCGGCAGGGCCTTGCCGTCTTCCAGCCCGACGCGGGTCGACCATTTGCGCCCCGCCGCCCGCTCCACGAAAGGCCACATGGTGGCGTTCTCGCCATGCAGCAGGATGCTGCGGCGCATGCCGGCGTGCTCCAGCACCGTTTCGATGCCGTCCGACACGGCAAAGGCCTCGTCCAGCGTCTGCTCCGAAATCTCGATCAGAATGCGCAGCACCCGTCCGCCATGGTCGAGGCTGACAAGGCGCTCCGCGTCGGCGATTGACGCAAGCCCGGCCTCGACGCCGATGCCGCGCTGGCGCAGACTCTCCATCACGAGTGGTGCCGCCGGCTCGCTGAGATTGACCGAGGCGTAATCCGGCAATTCACGCCAGCCGGCGATCGCCGCCAGCGTGCGCTCATCGTCATTCTCGATCCAGGCGCCGGTGGAGACGCCGATCAGCGTTCCCGGACAGGCGTGGCGGAGCGCGAGCACAGTCGGGTCCATTGCCGCCGGCGCCAGGCTTTCGCGGCCGTCCGGCCCGCGCGCATGGACATGCAGCTCGGCTGCACCGGCGGCCACGCAGGCCGCGCCGTCGCGCGCCATGGCGTCGGGATCGAGCGGCAGTTGTGGATGGAAATCGGCGCTGCGCGCGCCATTGATGCAGGCTTGAACGATCATGGGGACGGGAACCTGGTTGCGGCTGCAGGCAATCTAGCGCAGGGCCGCGAAAACCGGAATCGGTACGGCGAAGACTCCTGACAGACGAAGACGGCAAAGCCTGAACCGATGTGACAGAATGTGCCGCTATTCCCTTGCTTCAGTCCGTGCCCAGGCCACGGCGACGGCGCCTCGCATCAGTCTCGTCTTCATTCGATCAGCAGCAAGCCGCGCTTTTGGTCGCCATCGCTATCGATTGTGTCCATGGCCGAGAACAGGCGTTCGCGCTCGATCAGCCATGGCTTGTAGCGTTCGTTGACGTCGAGAACGAAAACCATGTCCTGCGCCTCCAGATAGCCGCCGATCGGCGAAAAATGGCCAACGCCGGCGCCGAAGATCTTCTCGCGGGTAAAGTTGATGATGTAGCGGCGGCCGGGATCGTTGGCGCGCTTCATATGTTCGTGGAATTCCTCGGCGGTCAGATTGCGAAGCACGGAGACTTTCCGCCCGGTCTTCGTGCGAGCGACTTCGGCAACCTCGTCGAGCGTCAGGCCGATGATGCAAAAGCCGGTCCAGCACTTTCCCGTCCCCTCGAGGACTTCCGCTTCGGTTGTCTCCTCTTCGCCGATCGAGCGGAATGTGTTTGCGACGCTTGCCGGACCGCATCGTGACCCGTTCGATTGCCATTGGAGGTCGGCATTGAAGGTGGCGGCCACGGGCAGCTTCCAGGCGGTGTCGATCAATTCGGGGGTACGCGTCACGGATGACTGGATTGCCTCTGGCGAGACCGCCGCCTGACCGGCAATCAGGAATGCGGCACCGCCGAGCAGGGCAACGCCGGCAATCGCAGCGAAAGCAAGACCGCGCTTCATGGCCCGAACCTCGAAGCAGTGCAGCGGAAAGACATTGCAGAAACGCGGTCATAACGTCAATCAGCTGCAATAGGCCCAAGGGGCAAGCACTACAGCCCGGACCTCAAGCGGCGCCGAGCGATCGATATTCCTATCTGGAAAACTCGCTGCGCACGATGCCGTGGCGCTGGAGCTTGTCGTAGAAGGTCTTGCGCGGGATGCCCAGCGCCTCGATGGTGCGCCTGACATCGCCCTCATTGCGGCCGAGCGTCTCGCGGATGATGTCGGCCTCGTAGCGCTCCAGCCGCTCGGGCAGCTTCATGGCGGCATTCGGCTCGGTCGGGGCAGGGGATGGCGCCTGCGCTGCTTCTTCCAGCCCCAGGACAAAGCGTTCGGCGAAATGCGCGAGCTCGCGCACGTTCCCCGGCCAGTCATGCTCCCTGAGATGGCGGTGGACGGCGGCCGGGACAGAAGGCACCGGACGCCGGAAGCGGGCGGCGGCGCGCTCGGCGAAATAGAAGAACAGCAAAGCGATGTCGTCGCGGCGCTCGCGCAGCGGCGGGATCGAAATCGTCACCACGTTCAGCCTGTAATAGAGATCCTCGCGGAACGGGCCGCGCTGGCGCGGATCGCCAAGATCGACCTTGGCGGCGGCGACGACGCGCAGATCCACCGGCCGCACTTCGTTGGTGCCGAGCGGGGTGACTTCGCGCATTTCCAGCACGCGCAGCATCTGCACCTGTGTCGAGACCGGCATGCTTTCGATTTCGTCGAGGAACAGCGTGCCGCCGCTGGCATGCTCGATGCGGCCGATGCGCTTCTTCTGGGCGCCGGTGAAGGCGCCCGCCTCATGGCCGAACAATTCGCTCTCGATGACGGTTTCCGGCAGCGTGCCGCAATTCAGGGCGACGAAATTGCCCCTAGCGCGGCGGCTCCAGCGATGCAGCAGGCTCGCCACCACCTCCTTGCCGGAACCGGTCTCGCCGGTCACCAGAACGTCGACGTCGGTGTCGGCGATCTGCCGCAGCGTTCGGCGCAGCCTTTCCA
>NZ_NWQG01000034.1:0-10761 GCF_002529485.1 Mesorhizobium sanjuanii | reverse complement strand
TCTCCGGCCGCTTCGCGCAAGGCCCGGTTCTCCATCACCAGGCGGCGCTTTTCGGCGGCCCGCCGCACGCTCTGCACCAGCCGGTCGGCGGCGAAGGGTTTGGTGATGAAGTCATAGGCGCCGTCCTTGATCGCCTTGACCGCAACCGCGATGTCGCCGTGCCCGGTGACGAGGATGACGGGAATATCGGAATCCAGCCGCAGCACGCGGTCGAACAATTGCAGGCCGTCGATCTCGGGCATGCGGATATCGGACACCACGACGCCGGCAAAACCGGCGTCAAGCCTGGCCAGCGCCTCGGCCGCCACCGCAAAGGCCGAGACTGAAAAGCCGGCCAACTCCAGCGTCTGCGCGGTGGCCTTGAGAAGATCGCTGTCGTCATCGATCAGGACGACCGGCGCTGCGTCGTGGTCCATCATGCTGTCTTACGCCGCTTTCAAGAGATGGATGGTGAAGCTTGTGCCGCTATCGCCGCTCGCAACCTCGATGCGGCCGCCATAATCGGCGACGATGTCCCTGGAGATGACGAGGCCGAGGCCAAGGCCTTTTTCCTTCGACGTGTTGAACGGCGTGAACAGCGACTTCAGCATCGCGGGCGGGATGCCGGGTCCGTTGTCGGACACGCTGACGATCACGCCGTTTGGCATCTCCTCGGCCGAAACCTGCACATGAGCGTCGTAGCGTCCGTCCAGCGCTTCCAGCGCGTTCTGGAAGAGATTGATCAGCACCTGTTCCAGGCGGATCCGGTTGCCCATGACCTTGAGGCTCGGCGGCGGCAGGTCGAGGGCCAGCGCATCGAGCCGGCCGGCAAAGCGGCTTTTCAGGAGCATGACGGCGCCCTCGATGACACCGCGCAATTCGACGGGTTCGGCGGCGGTGCGGCCCTTGCGGGCAAACGCCTTCAATTCCTCGGTGATGGCGCCGATGCGTTCGGTCAGCGCGGCGATGGCGCCGAGGTTTTCCGCGGCGGGCGCCGTCTGCTTGCGGTCGAGGAAGGTGCGGGCATTGTCGGCATAGGCGCGGATGGTGGCAACCGGCTGGTTGATCTCATGGGCGACGCCGGCGGCGACCTGACCGAGGATGGCAAGGCGGTTGGCCTGGACCAGATCCTGCTGCACCACCTGGAGTTTGGCTTCGGTGCCGCGGTGGTCAGTAATCTCGGCCTGCAGCCGGTCGCGAGCCCGGCTCAGGTCCTCGGTGCGTTCGACGACGCGACGTTCGAGCTCGACGCGTGCCGCCTGTTCGGCGGCGATGCGCATTTGCGCCGACTGCCGGCGCCACAGGAGATAGGCGGCGAAACCAAGCAGCGGGATGACGACGCCCAGCGCCAGAAGCCGCATTTCACGGATCGCAGCAGCGACCGGCGCTTCTGCCGGGACGAGGTAATCGAGCCGCCAGGGGGTCGAAGGGACCGGCGTGGAGAGGCGCAGATACTCCGCGTCGCTGCCGCCGGGTGTCACGGCATGGACGATCGACACGTCTGAGCTCAGCGTCTGCAGGCGGGTGATCGGCAACGGCACCAGCGGCGCTTCCCCGAACTGCTGGCTGCCACGGATGGCGGCAAGCTCCGGGCCGGCCAGCGGCGCCGTCGTCATGAAGCGCCAGGATGGCACGCTGGTGATCAGCACGACGCCATGCTCGTCGCTGACATAGGCCGGGCGGTTCGCCTCGTGCCAGTCGGCCTCGAGCTGGTCGAACTCCATCTTGACGACGACGACGCCGAGTGGTGCGGCGGCATCGCCGACGCGGCGTGAGATGTAGAGGCCGGGGCGCTTGCTGACATTGCCGAGCGCGAAATATTCGGCGGTTCCGGCCTGCATCGCGCCCGAGAAATAATCGCGGAACCGGTAGTCGTTGCCGACGAAGCTGATTGGCTCGCGCCAGTTGCTCGAGGCGATCGCGGAACCGTCGGTGCCGATGACGTAGAGCACCGCAGCCTTGGTGCCGGAGACCAGCCCTTCGAGCTTGCGGTTCAGCACATCGCTGGCGGCGGCGTTTTTCTGCGACAGCGCGTCATGGACCTGCTGGTCTTCGGACAAGAGCAGGGGGAGTGCGCGCGGGCTTTCCAGCACGGCGCGCAGCAGCGCGACCTTCAGATTGGCGTCGGTGCGACCCTGCACCGACAATGTGCCGATCTCGGCGGTCCGGCCGTAAAGGCCGGCGCCGTACAACGCTGCTCCGGCGATCGCAATGGCGACGGCCGCAAACAGCAGCCAGGCGCGGCGCGCCCGCCGGCGGAGTTCTCCGGGCGTCGAAGACCCAGGCGTTGAAAATGGGGCAGCGGCGGGGCGTTGCAGCATCGCCTATCTGTGCATGATTTCGCACAAAACACAATTCGAGCTATGCGGACGGCCGCACAGACTGTGTGTGAAACGGCCTCGCGAATTCCAAAATATTCAATAAAATCATAGGTGAGGCCCTCTTCCGCACGTTTGGCACGGCAGTTGCAAACACGAATTCAGCAGTCGCGAGGCTGCTGGAGGTCAAAGCAACCGCCCCGGGGAGTCGAGCTTTTCGATCGGGGCGCCATGGAGGACGTCATGCAGACAGCATTCGCTGCCGCCGAGCCGCGCGGCAAACTTCCCTTCTACCGGCATCTCTATGTGCAGGTGCTGGCGGCGATCGCCGCCGGCGTGCTGCTCGGTCACTTCTATCCCGAGACAGGCGAGGCGCTGAAGCCGCTCGGCGACGCCTTCATCAAGCTCGTCAAGATGGTGATCGCACCGGTTATCTTCCTGACGGTGGCGACCGGCATTGCCGGCGTTTCCGACCTGCAGAAGGTCGGCCGCGTCGCCGGCAAGGCGATGATCTACTTCCTGGTGTTCTCGACACTGGCGCTGGTCGTCGGCCTCGTCGTCTCGAATGTCGTCCAGCCGGGCGCCGGCATGCACATCAATCCGGCCACGCTCGATCCCAGCAAGGTGGCGACCTTTGCCGAGAAGGCGCATGACAGCACCATCGTCGGCTTCCTTATGAACATCATACCCGACACCATCACCGGCGCATTCGCAAAAGGCGACATCCTGCAGGTGCTGTTCTTCTCGGTGCTGTTCGGTGTTGCCTTGGCCATGGTCGGCGATCGCGGCCGTCCGGTCGTCGATTTCCTGCAGGCGCTGACGACGCCGATCTTCCGCCTCGTCGCCATCCTGATGAAGGCCGCACCCATCGGCGCCTTCGGCGCCATGGCCTTCACCATCGGCAAATACGGCATCGGCTCGATCGCCAACCTGGCGATGCTGATCGGGACGTTCTACCTGACGGCGCTGCTTTTCGTGCTCGTCGTGCTTGGCGCGGTTGCCCGCTATAACGGCTTCTCGATCCTGGCGCTGATCCGCTACATCAAGGAAGAGCTGCTGCTGGTGCTCGGCACCTCGTCCTCGGAAGCAGCGCTGCCCGGCCTGATGGCCAAGATGGAGCGCGCCGGCTGCAACCGATCGGTGGTCGGGCTGGTCATCCCGACCGGCTATTCCTTCAATCTCGACGGCACCAATATCTACATGACGCTGGCCGCGCTGTTCATCGCGCAGGCGACCGACACGCCGCTCACCTTCGGCGACCAGATCCTGCTGCTCGCCGTCGCCATGCTGAGTTCCAAGGGCGCCGCCGGCATCACCGGCGCCGGCTTTATAACGCTCGCCGCGACGCTTTCGGTGGTTCCCACCGTGCCGGTCGCCGGCATGGCGCTGATCCTCGGCGTCGACCGCTTCATGTCGGAGTGCCGGGCGCTGACCAACTTCATCGGCAACGCGGTGGCGACCGTGGTCGTGGCGCGCTGGGAAGGGGAACTCGACCAGACCCAGTTCGCCGCCGCGATGGCCGGCGACCTGCCCGAGGAGGTCGACCCGTCGCTGCCGGGACTGCAGCCCGCCTGACCGTTCAGGTTGCATGGTCACCAGTCCGGAGCCGGCTCACCGCCGGCTCCGGCACAGTCGCGCCAATCTCCGACATCTGCGATTAGCAACAGGCCACCGACGCTCGGTGCCGCCTGAGACGTAACAGGCTTGTGAGCCTGTTTTCGGCGAAGGGCTTGCTCCGGCCGTATTTGGCGCTCAGTATCGGCCATGCCTTCAAGGTGCCTGTCCGCTTCGATCCCGACCTGATCGCGACCGAAGCTTTTCCGTCGGGCTCGGTTGTCGTGTCATCCCAGCCGAACCGTCGGAGCCCTTGCTGCCCTCAACCAAGACCCGGCGGCAGCCTTCGAAGGCGATGGCGACTCAGCATGAAGTCGCAAAGCAAGAGACGTGACCCATCCTGACGGAAGGCGAAGGCTTTCCCCTGGGAAATTCGTGGGACGCGCTTGAAGAGGAAGCAGGCCCGCGCGGGTCTGCCGAAACCAAAGCAAGATGCGAGGTCAAATGCGATGCAGCCTGTCCCGAGTATTCCGGTATCCATCATCATCCCGAACTACAATTACGCGCGTTTCCTCAAGCGCAGCATCGACAGCGCGCTGGAGCAGGACCATGCCGATGTCGAGGTCATAGTCGTCGACGACGCCTCGCAGGATAATTCCAAGACAATCATGAAATCCTATGGCGACCGGATCGTCGCCTGCCCGAGGGAGAAAAATGGCGGGCATGCCGCCGCCTTCAACACCGGCTTTGCCGCAAGCTCGGGCAAGATCATCCTCTTCCTCGATGCCGACGACTATCTCTATCCGACCGCGGTCTCGACGATTGTGGACATCTGGGACGAGGCAACCGCCCAGGTGCAATCCAGGCTGCATATCGTCGATGAACGGCAACGCATCAAGGACGTCTTTCCACTGCCCGAACTGCCTTTCGACAGTGGCGACGTGATGCCGAAACTCCTGCACAAGGGCCGCTACCAGACGACGGTGACGAGCGGGCTTGCCTTCGACCGCGCCACCCTGGAATCGATCATGCCTATACCGGAGCCGGAATTCCGCCAGGGCGCCGATGGCTATCTCGCAACGCTGGCGCCGCTTTACGGGCACGTCCAATCCATCGACGAATGCGTCGGCGCCTATCGGATCCATGGCGCCAACCATTCGGTGTTCGGCGAGAAGCTCGCCGAGCGCGCGCGCTGGCGGGTAAGTCACGATTTTCGCCGCATGGAGGCGCTGTCGGAGCAAGCGTCCGAGATCGGCGTGACCATCGTGCCGTCGGATACGGTCCGCCACGATCCGGTGCATCTTGAGGAGCGGCTGGCATCGCTTTGCGCGGACCGGCGCCGGCACCCGGTGCCCGGCGATTCCCGGCTGGCGCTCGGAGCGGCCGGCGCCGTCGCCAGCCTGGAAATGACGGCGTCCCTGCGCCGGCGCGCGGTGCTTGCCGCCTGGTTCCTGTCGGTCGGCATGCTGCCGCGGAAAATGGCGATGGCGGTGCTGTCGTGGAAGCTCGACGCCTCGTCGAGGCCGGCATTCCTGACCCGCCTGTCCAAGACCATCCGCCACGCGATGGGGTAGTTTGGATTGGAATCACAGAGCGGAACAATTCAACCAACTGCCCATTGTGTGTGCGAGGGAAAACCCACAGGAGAACACAATGGCCAAACAAAAAATGCTTGAAGACCTGTTCCACGACTCGCTGAAGGACATCTATTTTGCCGAGAAGAAAATCCTCACAACCCTGCCCAAGATGGCGAAGGCAGCACAGAGCGCGGATCTGAAGGCGGCTTTCGAGAAGCATCGCAGCGAAACCGAAGGCCACGTCGCCCGCCTTGAGCAGGTGTTCGCTATCATCGACAAGAAGCCGCAGGGCAAGACCTGCCCGGCAATCGTCGGCATCACCGATGAGGGCGCCGAAATCATGGAAGAATACAAGGGCTCGCCGGCGCTTGACGCCGGGCTCCTGGCTGCGGCGCAGTCGGTCGAACACTATGAGATTTCGCGCTACGGAACGATGCGAACATGGGCCGGCGAGCTTGGCCTGAAGGATGCGGTTGCGCTTCTGGAAGCGACGCTGAAGGAAGAAAAGGCAACCGACGAGACCCTGACCGGGATCGCCACCACCGCCGTCAATCAGCAAGCAGAAGCTGCCTGATCCAATACAGGCCCGCCGGTGTTCGGTGGGCCTTTCATTCCGGAGGTCCATGATGACCAAAACCCCCTCCAAAGACCATCGCATTTCCGACAAGGAAGCCTTGCGCATTGCCGAGCAAACGGATGTTTCGCCGCAGCAGGCCAAAGACCTTGCCAAGGAGCATGGCAAAGCCAAGGGCGAGCAGGAAGCCCGGAAGACCAAGGACGAGGGCTGACATTCGATACGTCCGACATGACAATACCACGCTGACGAATGGATGTTGTTGGCACAATGGTACCGATAAAACCGACCATCGCCCGCATCTGGCGCGGCAGAACCTTGCCCGAGAATGCCGATGCCTACGAGATCTACAATTATGAAGCCGGCATCAAGCCGCTGATCGACAAGGCGCTTGGGGTCCAGACATTTCGCGAGGACACACCCACTTATTCCGAATTCATGACGATCTCCTATTGGGAGAGCGTCGAGGCGATGGCCGCGTTCACCGGCGGTGACCCCAAAAGCATCCACCATCTGGATCGGGACAAGGAGTTCCTGATCGAACTGCCGGCAGGCGTGCAAGTGCTCAGTATCCGCTCCAGCCACGGCACGCTGAGGCCGCAAGAAGGAGGGAAGAGCGGGGACGCGTAATGTTTTCGGGCTTTGAGGCGAAGACCATACAGGTAGAGGACACATCGATCTTCGTCAGGGTCGGAGGCTCCGGCCCGCCGCTGCTGCTGCTCCATGGTTTTCCCGAAACCCATATGATGTGGAGGGATATAGCGACGGCGCTGGCACCGCGCTTTACCGTGGTCGCCGCCGATCTCCGAGGCTACGGGCAAAGCGGTTGTCCGGCCTCGTCAACCGATCACGCCCCCTATTCGAAGCGGGCCATGGCCGGTGACATGGTGCAAGTGATGCGCGCGCTCGGCTTCGAGCGCTTCATGATTGCCGGTCATGATCGCGGCGGTCGTGTCGCCTATCGGCTGGCGCTCGACCATCCCGGTCATGTGTCGAACATTGCCGTCCTCGACGTCATTCCCACCGCCGCCGCCTGGGATCGCGCCGACGCAAGGCTGGCGCTCGGCTTCTGGCCGTGGAGTCTGCTCGCGCAGCCGGAGCCGCTGCCGGAGCGCTTGCTGGCTGCGGCGCCTGCTGCGATCGTCGACAATGCTATTTCGCAATGGGGTTCGGCTGCCGACGCCTTCCCCGCGGAGATCAGGGCGGCCTATATCGAGGCGCTGCGCGATCCCGACCATGTCCACGCCATTTGCGAGGAGTATCGCGCCGCCGCCGCTATCGACCGCGACCATGACGCGCTCAGTCAGGCTGACAGCCGGCGCATCGCTTGCCCGTTGCTTGCGCTCTGGAGCAGCGAGGGCGGACTGGAGAACTGGTATGCGGGTGAGGGCGGGCCGCTGGCGATCTGGCGGCAATGGGCCGACAAAGTCGAAGGCCACCCGGTCAAGGGTGGGCACTTTTTCCCGGAGGAAAACCCGGACGATACGGCTGCGGCCATCTCAGAGTTCTTCGCGGCTTGAGGCCATGCCGAGAACTGCGTCGAGTATTGGTGCTTGATGACCCGCATCTAGTGCCCACCGCGCAGCCTGACCACGGCGCTGCGCACCGCCAGCACCAGCACGGTGATGATGATCAGGATCACCGAGAGCGCTGCGATCGCCGGGTCGATGTTGTCGCGCAGGCCCATCCACATCAGACGGGGCAGGGTGATGGCGTTGACCGAGGTGATGAACAGCGTGACGCCGATCTCTTCCCAGGACAGCACGAAGGAGAGGAGTGCCGCCGTGATGATGCCGAACTTGATGTTGGGGATGATGATGCGGGTGGCACGCTCCCACACGGTGGCCCCCAGGCCACGCGCGGCAAGGTCGATGCGGCGGTCAAGCTGGCTGAGCGAGACCAGGATCAGCACGGTGGCGAAGGGCACCGTCATCACCGCATGCGCCATGGCGACGCCGAGCCAGGTGTCGTAGCCGAAGAACGAGCTGAAGCCCGAGATCGAGGTCAGCAGGAAGTAGAGCGTGATGGCCGACACCACCGGCGGCACCACCATCGGCAGCAGCACGAAGCCGACCAGGGCCGCGGTGAAGCGCGGCTGGAACATCCAGACGCCGAGGCTGAAGCAGAGCGCCAGCACGGTGGAAAAGGCGCTGCTGACAATGCCGATCCTGATGGAGAGCAGGATCGACTGGATCCAGCGCGGGTCCTCGATCAGAGCCCGGTAGTGGCGCAGCGACAGTTCGCCGGACGGCATCGCCAGCATGCGGCTCGGCGTCAGCGACACCGGGATGACGGCAAGCAGCGGCAGCAACAGGAACAGCGCCACCAAGGCGGCGAGGACCAGCGAGACAGGACCGGGGCGATAGGTCGGCATCAGACCAGCTGCCTCGGTTTGACATAGCGGAAAAGCAACGCCATCAGCGCGCCGACGAACAGCACCAGCACCACGCTGATCGCCGCACCCAGGCCCCAGTCCGGGCTCTGGAAGATGCGGAGATAGATCAGCTCGGCGATCATCACGCTGCGGCCGCCGCCGAGGATCGCCGGCGTGACGAAGAAGCCCAGTGAGAAGACGAAGACGATCATCGCCGAGCCGATGATGCCGGAGCGCGTCATCGGCACGAAGACCGACCAGAAGGTGCGCATGCGGCTGGAGCCGAGGCCACGCGCCGCGAGCAGCACGCGGTCGTCGAGGCTGCGCATGGAGGACGCCAGCGGGAAGACGGCGAAGGGAATGAGGAAATGCGTCATGCCGACGATGACGCCGAATTCGTTGCGCACCAGCGTCAGCGGTTCGGAGATGAAGCCTATCGCCTGCAGCCATGTGTTGATCAGGCCGCGATTGGACAGAAGCGCCACCCAGCCGAAGGCGCGCGTCAGCACCGAAATCCAGAACGGGACGAGAATGCAGAATTCGGCGATCACGCGCTGCGCCGGCGTGCCGCGCACCCAGACAACGGTGATGGCATAGGCCGCAGTGACCGAAACGACCGTGACGATGGCCGCGATGCGCAGCGTGCGAATGAACACCGACTGCACCAGATCGTCGGTGAGCAGCGCATTGTATTGCCCGAACCCCGGCGTCGGCAGGGTAAAACTCCATTTGACGACGCCGAGGAATGGCCAGGCATAGGCAAGGACGAGAAACAGGAGCAGCGGCGCCATCAAAAGCGCCGCGCCCATCCTGTCGGAGAGGGTGCCTCTCATCTCAGGTCAGCATCCCTGTCTTGGTCAGGCAGAGATGATCTTGGTGTATTCGTCGAGCGCCGCGCCGTAGTTCTTGGCGTACCACTCCATGTCGAGCGCGATCTGCTTCTTCATGTTCTCGGGATCGACCGGGTTGATGCGCTTCTTGTCGGCGGGGATCAGTGCGTCCGCCGCCGGGTTGGCCGGGCCCTGGCCGAGCTTGTCGAACATGATGAGCTGTTTTTCCGGATCCTGGGCGCTGGCGATGAACTTCATCGCGGCGTCCTTGCCGCCGGGATTGTTCTTGAGCACGGCCAGCGCACCGGGCGAGATCAGGCCCTGGTCCCAGATGAACTTGATCTTGCCGCCGGAATCCTGCTCGATCAGCGAGGCGCGGGTCGACCAGACGATCGCCATAGAGGCTTCGCCGTTGAGCAGCACGCTCTGGCTCTCGGCGCCGCCGCCCCAATAGGCCACGACATTCTCCTTGAAGGCGGCGATCTTGTCATGCGCGCGCTTGAGGTCGAGCGGGTAGAGCGAGGCCGGGGCGATGCCGTCGGCGAGCAGGGCGGCCTCCCAGCTCGACACACCCCATTTGTAGAGCGAACGCTTGCCGGGGAATTTTGCGACGTCGAAGAAATCGGCCATGCCGGTCGGCGCGTTGCTGCCGTATTTCTCGGAGTCGTAGGCGATGACATAGGAGAAGAAATAGGTCGAGGCGGCGTATTCCCAGCCGAAGCCCTCGCGCATCTTCTTCTTGTCGACGATCGCGTAGTCGATCGGCTCCAGCGCGCCTTGGGCGCCGAGCGTGATCGCCGAGAACGGATCGACGTCGACGAGGTCCCAGGTCGGCGCGCCGCTCTTGAACTGCGCCGCGATGGCGCCCTCGGTCGGGCCGGAACCGTCCATCTTGACGGTGATGCCGGTGTCCTTGGTGAAGGCCTGGCCATAGGCGGCGTCGTAAGCCGTGATGGCGTCGCCGCCCCAGTTGACCAGCACCAGTTCCTTGGCCTGCGCGAAGGCGCCGGTCGAGCGCAGCAGCATCGGCGTGCCGGCAAGCACAAGTGCCGCAAGCTGCGTGAACTGGCGGCGCGAGATCTCGCCGCGCGCTGCCCTGGCGGACAGCATCTCGATGGAGTGTTTCCGGGTGTCGTTCATGTCAGTTCCCCTTTTTGTCGTTGGTTGTTCCGATGGTTAGTGCGAATCCCGGTTCCATCACTTGAGGATTCGCAAATCGTCATTGCCCTCCATGCGGAAGGAGAAAACCTTTTTCGGCCGGCCAGGTCAGCCAGACGGAATTGCCCTTGCTGAGTGCCGCTGCGGCGACCTCGTTTGGCACAGATACGGTCACCTTGGCGCCCTGGCGCGTCGTCAAATCGAGCCGTGTCGCGGCACCCAGATAGGTGGAGGCGATTGCGGTGGCGGCGATGCCGTTCTCGCCCGCCGCCGCTTCGCGTGCGATCGACATATGCTCGGGCCGGATCGCCAGGATGGCATCGCCACGGACTTTCTCGGCCTTGCAGCGCATGCTGACGGCGCGGTCTTCGCAGAGGCCCGTCGAGCCATTGTCGGC